>NZ_JBFBAZ010000005.1:0-134982 GCF_040682475.1 Hamadaea sp. NPDC051192 | reverse complement strand
ACGCTGGAGTTGACCGGGAACGCGAAGCGGTGGCTGGCCAAGAAGGGCTGGGACCCGGTGATGGGTGCCCGTCCGCTGCGCCGGACCATTCAGCGCGAGATCGAGGACTCGCTGTCGGAGCGGATCCTGTTCAACGAGCTCAAGTCCGGGCAGAAGGTCGTCGTCGACTGCGAAGGCGACCCCACCGATGAGAACTCCAAGCTCGTCTTCCGCGATGCCCGGCTGCCAGAAGGGCTGATCTCAGCAAGCTGACGCAGCAGTGGGGTCCGGCTGAATATTGCCGGACCCCATCGGTCTAGCGGGGGCCTGGCTCGTTCCGGCCGAGGAACCTGCGCCAGCCCCGGGCCCGGCTCCCACCAGCGGTCGCCCGCGCGATCAGCTCGCGGACGGTGTCGAAGGTGACGACGGTCGGATTCCGCTCGTTCCCGCCGACGACTCCCAAGCAGACCAACGCGAACTCCAGACGTGCGACCTGGTCGGCCACGAAGACCGGGGCTCCGGCGAACCCGTTGGGCAATTCGCCGCGGCAGCGCACGACGCCGTCCGGGTCGCGAGCCACCGACGCGCTCACCAAGCCTTGCGGGCGTGGCTCGCCCGGAACCTCGATCACCTCATAGTCGAAATGTCCGAGGGCCCAGGCGCGCCGCGCGCCGTCGCCGAGCACGGTCTTCACCCGCTCCCGGGTCGCCGCCATTCCCTCGGTCACCTCTTGCGTACGCCAACGCCACCCCTTGCGCTCGGCGTGTTCGTGCAGGACCGAACTGGTCAGCACGCCGACGCCGGCTCGCCGCGCCCAGCCGTCCTCCATGTGCATCACGAGCAGATAGTCCGACGACCGTTCCGACTCGATCATCTCCGGACGCAGCCGCACTTCCAGGGTCGGTCCGCGGGTGAACCGATCCGCAGCGACGACCCATTCGCGTACGCGGTCGGCGTCGGGCGTCGATTCCACCAGCTCGTTGTAGAGGAACGCCGTTCCGAATTCGCGACCGGCTTTGATCGGGAGGGTGCACCGGCGCAGCCGCTCGGCGATCGCATCGCCCATCGGGTCGTCTGCCACGGCCGACATCCTGCCGCATCGGCTCGGAATCGCATCGGGCAGGATGATCGAACTTTTCCGGTCGATCGTGAACCGATAGGCGATCTCGCTGCGATGTGGTTGGTGTGGCAGAAGAAACGGATCCGGCTCGGCGCGACGCCGCGCTGTTGATCGCCGTCGCCGGCGGCGACCGGGACGCCTTCGAGCTGCTCTACCGCCACTACGCGCCATGGCTGACAGTGAAGCTTCGTTACCGCTGCTCGGATGCCGCGCTGGTGGACGACGTCGTTCAGGAGACCTTCCTCAGCGTGTGGCGTACCGCGGGCGGGTTCCGGCCGCAGGAAGGCGCGGATGTCAGCGGGTGGCTGTGGCGGATCTGCTCACGCCGCCTCGCCGATGCCGTACGCGGCAACAGCGCACGCCGACGCCTGACGCACCTGCTCCTCGGACTGCGCGGCGACGATGAGCGGCGTGACTCCGCCGAGGACGAGGTGCTGACCGGCCTCGCACACGGCGACCTGGGTACGGCGTTGGAGAAGCTGCCACCGGAGTTGCGCGACGTGCTGACGGCGACCGTGCTGGACGGCTTGACCACCCGGGAAGCCTCGGCGCGGCTCAACATCCCCGAAGGCACGGTCAAGACCCGGGCGCTGCGGGCGCGGCGGCGGCTAACCGAGGAGCTGGCATGACCCACGACCCGCACCCCAGCGCCGTCACGCCGAGTGATGCGGCCGCTCACCCCAGCGCCACCCTGCTGGCCGCGTACGCCGCCGGCACCTCGACCGCCGAGTCCCTCCGAGTGATCGATCAGCACCTCGACCGATGCGCCGTATGCCGTACCGCCCTCGGCCAGCATATGCCGCAGCAATCGGTCGAGGCCGGGCTGAGCCGGGTGCTGGACGCCCTCGACGCACCCCCACGCAGCCTCGCCGAACGGACGCTCCTGCTGATCGGCGTGCCGGAACACATGGCGCGCCTGGCGTTGGCGACGCCGTTGCTCCGGCGCTCGTGGCTGCTCTCCTCGGCCTTCACCTTGCTGCTCATGGTTTTCGCGGCACGATTGTCGGCCGGCGATTCGGGGCCGGTGCTGCTGCTCGCCGCCGCGCCGTTGATCCCGCTGGCCGGGGTCGCGCTGTCCTACGGACCTTCGGTCGACCCGATGTACGAACTCGGCCTGGTACTGCCCCTGCACAGCCTGCGGCTGATCCTGTTCCGCACCGTCACCGTGCTCGTCGCCAGCACGGCGCTCACCAGCCTGGTGACGTTCGCCTTCCCCGCTCAGGGCATCGCGTTGTTCGGCTGGTTGGCGCCTTCGCTCGCGGTGACGCTCATCCTGCTGTCGCTGTCGGCGCATCTGAATCCGATGACCGCGGCGTGGACGACGGGTGCGGGCTGGCTGGCCGTGGTGCTCGCCGCCAGCAGCGGCGGCGATTCGTTGGTGCTCACCGTCGTCGGCCAGGTCGCTGGGCTCGCCGCCGCCGGGGCCGCCGCGGGCTACCTCGTTTGGCGTCGCGACGCCTTCGAACGACTGCTCTCCCGTCCCGCCTGAGACCGCCTGCGTCACGACGCGTTCGAACAACAGCATCACTCATCCTTCGTTCAGGAGAATCTCCATGCCCGACGAACCCTTCACGGCGGACGTCCGCCAGGTGTCCGTGAGCTTCCGTGGCCGGCGCGCCCTCGATCAGGTCTCGTTCCGGCTCCGCAGCGGGGTGACCGGTCTGCTCGGCCCCAACGGGGCAGGCAAGACCACCTTGCTGCGTACGCTGGCCACCGCGCTCGCACCGGACAGCGGCGAGTTGTCCGTGCTCGGCCACGATCCCCGGCAGGCCACCGGCCGGCTCGCGATCCGGCGGCGGCTGGGCTACCTGCCGCAGAACCCGGGCTTCCATCCACAGTTCACCGCCCGGGATTTCGTCGACTACGTGGCGATCCTCAAGGAGATCGTCGACCGCACCGCGCGCCGACGGGAAGTCCAGCGGGTCCTTGCCGTCGTCGGGTTGGCCGATCAGCAGAACAAACGCATGAAGGCGCTGTCCGGCGGTATGCGGCAGCGGGTCGCCCTCGCCGCCGCGATTCTCGGCGAGCCCGAGCTGCTCATCCTCGACGAGCCCACGGTCGGCCTCGACCCGGAGCAGCGGCTGCGCTTCCGGGAACTCATCGCCGAACTGGGCGAAAGCCGAACCGTCCTGCTGTCGACCCACCAGACCGACGACGTCGCCGCGCTGTGCCGGCGCGTGATCGTGCTCGACTCCGGTGTCACCTCGTTCGACGGGCCGCCCGCCGGACTGGTCGCCGTCGCCACCGACCGCGTTTGGACCAGCAACGAACGTGACGGCTCCGCGCTTGCGGGCTGGCGTACGGGCGACGGCGTGTTCCGCAACATCGGCGATCCGCCACCGGGCGCGGCCCTGGCTACTCCCACGTTGGAAGACGGCTACCTGTTGCTTCTCGAAGGCAAGTCCGCCGCGAGCCTGGGCACCGTCCGATGAGCGCGCCGTCGAACACCGTCGAGACGCGTCGCGACAACGCTTCCGGGCCGACGGCCGCTCCTCAGCATCGCCAGTCTGCTGTCCCGGCGTTGGCTCGCGTCGAGGCAGTACGCCTGCTACGCCATCCGGCCCTCCTCGTCGCCGTCGCCCTCTACCTCGCCCCATGGCTCTACGACCTGGCCGTCGGCGACCCGGCGCACCGATTCCCCGTCTTGCACGACACCTCCTGGTCCAGCCAGTTCCTCCTCCTGCTGCTGGCCGCGGGCGTACTGCTCGCCGCGAACCAGGCCGCTCTGCGGTCCCAGCGGCACGGCACGGAGGAGGCGTACCAGGTGCTCGTCGTCGACCGGGTGGCACGGACCGGCGCCCACCTGCTGTCGCTTGTGCCTGCGGTGCTGGTGGCCCTGGTGCTGTCTGCCTTGCGCATCGCCTACCTGGCGGCCCAGCCGGGCGCGGCCGGGGACGTGCGGCCGCTGGAAGCCTTGGCCGGACCGGCCTGTGTGCTCCTCGCGGGCTGCGCCGGCGTGCTGGCCTCGACCATCACGAGGTCCGCGGCGGCGGCCCCGCTCCTGATCGTCGGGCTGGCCGCGGTCACCCTCACGGCGGCCGTCAACGACACCGCCGCGTGGCGCTGGCTGAGCCTGATCGCGAACCAGAACGAGAACGCCTCACCTCTGCCGACACCGCTCATCGACCGGCCCGCCGGCACCCACCTGCTCTGGCTGACCTGCTGGGCCGCACTGCTTGGCGCTGCCGCCCTGCTGGTGTCGAGACTGCGCAGCCCGTCGCCCCGCGGTGCTATGGCGCCGCGCGCCGTCGCGGTGGTGGCGCTCGTCGGCATCCTCGCGACCGGCGTCCTCCAGATCAGCACCGGGTCCGCGACGATGAAGGATCGCGAGGCAGCCTACACCCGCCATCCGGCGGCCTACCAGACCTGCACCACCCGCGCCCATATCACCTACTGCGCATTCCCCGACTTCACCAGCCGCGTCGGCGAGTGGGCACAGGTCACCGCCGGCGTCTTGCGCAACACGCCACCCACCATCGCCACCGACTCGTACGCCGTGCGACAGCGCGTCTTCCCCTCCGGCGCGGTCGTCACCTCCTCCGAGGACCCGGACGCCCAGCCGCCCCTGGCCGACTGGGCCGCCGACGACATCGCCGCCGGTACGCCGAACGCCGTGACCGTGGACACCGACTGGAGTGAAGGCGCAGCGGGCGGCGACCGCGGCAGCGACGCGGTACTCGCCTTCGCCGCATCGTTCGCCTACCGCGCAGTGGTCGGCGCTGTGCCCGACCAGCCCCGGCTGACCATGGTCTGCGGCGCGCGGGCCATGCTCGTGGTGTGGCTGGCCGCACAGGCGACCCCCGGAACGGCGGACGCGTTGGCATCCCTCCGCCGCCGCTCGTTCGGCGCGCTGACGTTGCCGCTCTTGGGTTCGGGCGCCGGATTGGCGTTCGAGCCGCAGGGCCAGGACCTCGCCTTCGCACTCGTCGACAATCCACCCGCCGACATCGCAGAGCGCATCATCGCCGGCTGGGACCGGTTGAGCGCAGCCGACACGTCGGCGGAGCAGGCTGCCGATCTGCTGGGCATCCACCTGCCGGCCAGCCCCGACGCCTCCGCGGAGATCGCCGGATGCTGACCCCTCTTCGTGACTCCGTACGCCTCCTGACAGCGTTCCTCCTCCGATCGGTCACCCTCACCTCGCTCGCGCCCGTCCTGGCCGGATCGGCGATCGGGCTCGTCATCGTCACCATCACCCTGCTGGCGAACGTGGAGATCGGTCTCCCCGGAGCAGCACTGCTGACCCGGCTGGCCGCCGTCGCCGTAGCCCTGGGCGTGGGCTTCGCCCTCGACGACCCCGCCGCCCGAACCACCGTCGTGGTGCCGTTGCCAGCCCTGATCCGACGTACCGTCAAGGTTCTCCCGGCGGCGTTCCTCGGCGGCGCGGCCTGGACCGCCGCCGCCGCGCTCAGCCGCCTCGTCCTCAATCCGGACGAGCGCCCACTCTTTCCGTGGGGCGGGCTGGCCGTCGAAGCTGCAGTGCTCGCTGCCCTGGCATTGGCGCTGGCCTGCATCGGCCTCCGGCGAACCGACGGGGAGCACGGCGGCCTGGTGGCCGCCCCCGGCCTGCTGCTCCTAGTCCTCGCCGCCGTGCTGCTCCGAGATCAGGTGAGGCTGTTCATCGCACCGGGCGACCCGAGTTGGGAACGCGTACACGGTGTCTGGGGAGTCATCGGGGCACTGACGCTCGTCGTCGCGCTGCTCCTCGGCCACGATCGCCGATCGACTATTATGGACAGATGCATCCAATGTAGGTAGATCTTGCGGTTGATCCCTGCTAGCCTCCACAGTTCCGAATTGCGGACTTCTACTGGGGAGGCAGAATGTCCAAGTCGTGGCGATCAGCTGTCGCTGCGTCGTTGTGCGCGGCAGCACTGGGGATCAGCCCGGCCATCGTGGTCGCAGAACCCGCGATCGCAAGCAACACCAAGGCAGACCTGGCGTGGGGTGACAGCGTCGACGAGGCAGCGGCCGTCGTACGTGGACTGTCGGAGCAGGGCGTACCCGGCTACACCGGGATGTCGGCGGCTCAGAACAAGCGTGAGCTGCGCGTACTGTGGAAGGAGCCGGTGCCCGGTGCGGTGGCGGCGTTCGACGGCCAGAAGGTCGCGGGCCTGACGGTACGCATCGTGCCGGCCAAGTTCAGCGAGGAGGAGCTGGTCCAGAAGAGCGAGCAGCTTCTGGCGGCTTCCCAGGCCGGCACCGTGGCTCCGATCTCCTACGTGTACGGCGCCGACGACGGTTCCGGGCTGGTCATCGGGGTCGACCCGGCGGCCTCGAACTCGCTGCGGGCGCCCATGCGCGCGAACGACGCGCAGCGGTTGACCGGCCTGCCGGTCACCGAGGAGGCGGGCGTCGCCCCGGGCATGACCGGGCGGCAGAACGACTCCGACCCCTGGTACGGCGGCGGCATGATGGAGGCGCCTGGCTTCGTCCCGCCCAACGACCTCGACCCGTATCTCTTCTGCTCCAACGCTTTCGCGGTGCTGATGCCGGACGGCTACGGGCGGCTGCTGGGCGCGCGGCACTGCGACGACGACGGCAACCTCGCGTGGAAGAACGGCGCGCACAGCCCTCTGACCAACGGCGGCGCGGACGTCGACATCCAGAACACCGATGACACCATGCTCATCGACCCGATCGGCGGGACCGGCGGCTACGTCCACGGCGGGCCGTGGAACGCCACCAGTTCGAACTCTCGCTACCACCTGAAGGTGGCGTCGGCCGGAAGCGCGGTGCAGAACCAGTCCGTGTGCACCTCGGGCGCGAACTCCGGCGAGCACTGCGGCCTGATCGTCAACAACGCCACGATCCTCACGTGGACGTGCGCCAACGGCGGCACCTGCCACGGCTGGCGGGCCGGTAACTCCAGCTCGACCGTGGCCTCGAACGTCGGCGGCGACAGCGGCGGACCCGTGTACCAGAACCGTTCCGACGGCCGGGTCAACGCGCGCGGCGTCATCTACGGCGGTGACACCGCGATCTCGTGCGGCAACGTCCGGTTCGGTGTCAGCAACTGCTACGCCCAGGTGTGGTTCACCGACATCACCCGGGTCACCGCGCTGTGGGGCGTGAAGATCGAGACGGTCGCCTAGCGATCAGGACTGCGGTGGGGCGGTGCGAAATCCGCCCCACCGCAGCGGGCCGTCAGGAGTTGGGACGACGGCCGTGGTTGGCCTTCCGCTTGCGCCGATTGCGGCGCTTGTTGGTCCTCTTCGACATGGTGCACCTCCGCAGGGCCGGCTAGCGATATGCACGAGCGTAGATGCTGAGCAGCAACGGGGCGAGCAGAATCGCGCTCCTGCCGGAATTGCTTTGCCGATCTTGGCGGCGCTGCATACGGTACTTCGTGCACCTCCCGGTGCGCAGGTGACGGTTTCATCTTGGAGGGGCCTCGTGCCCCGGTGAAGAGCCCATCCGTCGCCGACCTTGATCTCGGGAGGCGCGACGACACCGCATACTCGGTGCGCAGGTGACGGCTACTTCCGGCTCCGCGGGTTGGGGGTTCGAGTCCCCCGAAGCCTTCGGGCTGATAGCTCAACGGAAAGAGCAGCGGACTTTACCGTCGCCGACCTCGATCTCGGGTATGCGGTCTCGTCGCATCTCCCCCGCGTGATTGTCATGGGGGACGTGATGGCCAAGTTCAACCTCAAGCTGCGTACCAGCCGGCACCGGCCCGGTCAGGTCGTCACAGCCCAGGGCGCTCCGGGGTTCACCCGCGAGCCGCGTACGGAGTTGTTCCTGCTGGGTGTGTCGAACATGGTCGGCGAGCACACCTTCTACGAGGGGCGTACCGAGCGGGACGAGCGCTTCCGGGCGCTGGTCGCGGCGGTCGCGGTCGCCGATCCGGAGTGGTTCGCCCGGTTCGTGGCATGGTTGCGTACGGGGGCGATGGTGCGCTCGGCGTCCGTGGTCGCCGCTCTGGAGGGTGCACGCGCGCAGGTCGCCGCGGGGATTCCGGGTTCGCGGGCGGTCGTCGACTCGGCGCTCCAGCGGGCGGACGAGCCGTGTGAGGCGTTGGCGTACTGGTTGGGCCGTTATGGGCGCAGCCTGCCCAAGCCGGTCAAGCGCGGGGTCGCCGATGCGGCGGTGCGGCTCTATCACGAGCGCAGCCTGCTGAAGTACGACTCCGAGAAGGCTGCGGTGCGGTTCGGCGACGTCATCGACCTGACCCATCCGACGGCGAAGGACGCGCGGCAGGGCGACCTGTTCCGGCATGCGCTGGACCGGCGTCATCAGCGGGACAACCCGGTGCCGGAGTCGCTGACGATGCTGGCGGCGCGGGCCGAGTTGATGGCGTTGCCGGTCGAGCAGCGGCGCACAGTCACTGACGCGGCGAAGCTGGACGCGGCGGGGATGACGTGGGAGGCGCTGGCCGGGTGGCGGCAGACCACCATGGACGCGGCGGCGTGGAAGGCCGTCATCCCGAGCATGGGCTACCTGGCGTTGCTGCGTAACCTGCGCAACTTCGACCAGGTCGACGTCAGCGACGCGGTGGCCGAGACGGTGGCGGCCAAGCTGGCCGACCCGGTGGAGGTCGCCCGGTCGCGCGTACTGCCGATGCGGTTCCTGTCGGCGTTCAACGCGGCGCCGAGCCTGCGGTGGGCGTACCCGTTGGAGAAGGCTTTGCAGCATGCGCTGGCGAACGTGCCGGCCCTGGACGCGCGGAGCTTGATTCTGATCGACACGTCAGGGTCGATGGACAGCGCGTTCATCAAGGACGGCACGCTGCGCTGCTGGGACGCGGCCACCGTGTTCGGACTCGCGCTGGCCGCGCGGGCCGAGGATGCGACGGTGGTGTCGTTCTCCAACGGCTCCAGGGTATTCCCGACGCGCGAGGGCGAGTCGGTGCTGGCGGCGGTACGCCGCTTCAAGGAGGGCGGGTACTTCTACGGCTTCGGCACGGAGACCGAGCAGGCGGTGCGTACGCATTACGACCGGCACGACCGGGTGGTGATCCTGACCGATGAGCAGGCGTACGCCCACAACGCGCCGGATGTCGTGGCCGCGGTGCCCGCGGACGTGCCGGTGTACACCTGGAACCTGGCCGGATACCGGGTCGGGCATACGCCGTCGGCGCCGCACCGGCACACCTTCGGCGGGCTTTCCGACGCCGCGTTCGCGATGATTCCGCTCATCGAGAGCGGATCCCACCAGCAGTGGCCGTTCTAGCAAAGAGGGCGGAAGGGGCAAACCCCTTCCGCCCGTTGTCGCTTATCGGGGCTGACCGTTGTCGGACGCCAGCTGGCTCGCCAGGTACTCGGCGAGACCAGGCCCGGTGAGCGGGTAGTAGTCCGACAGCCGGCCGCCCGCGTCGAGCCGGTCGCGCGCGAACGCCTCCCGGTCCTGGTGCGACAGGGCGTCCTCGGCCAGCGCGATCGCCCGGTCCTGCGGCACCGCGACCGCGCCGTCCTCGTCGGCGACGATGAGGTCGCCGGGGGTCACCAGGGTTCCGCCGACGCCGACCGGGACGTTGAAGGCGTACGGGAACAGCTCGGTCTGCGACGCGTAGTGCGGTGTCGTGCCGGTGCACCACACCGGTACGCCCAACGCCCGGATGCGGGGCGCGTCGCGTACGCGGCCGTCGACGACGATGCCCGCGCCGCCACGGAGCTTGAAGTAGCGCACGAGCATGTCGCCGAGGCAGCCGGTGAAGTGGCTGGCCTGCGCGGAGACCACGAGCACGTCACCGGGCTGGATGGTCTCCAGTACGCGCCAGAGGGCGGTCTTGCGCTCGGCGTCCTCCTGCGCGGCGCCGGAGAAGACGTCCTCGCGCTGGGGCAGGAACTGCAGGGTGACCGCGCCGCCGACCACGTGGACGTCGGGTGTGCGGTGCAGCGGCACGGGGCCGTCGATGAAGGTCCGGGTGATGCCGAGCTGGTGGAGTTTGGCGCAGGCGGTCGCCGAGCTGACGTCGTTGAGGGCCGCCACCATGCGGTCGGTCGGCCGGACGAAGGACGAGGACGCCAGCGGCCCCGCCATCGACTCGTAGGTCCCGGTCGTTCCGGCCGTTTGATGCCCGTTCGCGTTCATTGCGTGCTGCCCCCTCTGCGCCCCGCGGGAGCGCGATGTTGCGACCATGTATCGTCTATCGATAGTAGATGTAACAGCTAGGGTACGGGGACTGTCAAACGTCGGAGAGGAGAATCCGGTGCTAGGGGCATCCCAGGACTGGTTCACGGCGGCACGCTTCGGACTGTTCGTGCACTTCGGCCTCTACAGCATGGCGGCCCGCCACGAGTGGGTCCGCAGCCGTGAGGCGATGCCGCAGGCGGCGTACGACCGCTATCTCGATCACTTCGAGCCGGACCTGTTCGACGCCCGTGAGCTGGCCCGGGCCGCCCGCGCCGCCGGGATGCGCTACGCGGTCCTCACCACCAAGCACCACGACGGCTTCTGCCTGTTCGACTCGCGGCTCACCGACTACACCTCGGTCCAGGCCACCGGGCGGGACCTCGTCCGCGAGTTCGTCGAGGCGATGCGGGCCGAGGGCCTACGCGTCGGCCTCTACTACTCGCTGCTCGACTGGCACCATCCCGACTTCACCATCGACAGCCACCATCCCGACCGCGGCGACGATGTCGCGCGGGCCCAGCCGCGCGACATGGCGCGCTACCGCGAGTTCCTGCAAGGCCAGGTCCGCGAGCTGCTGACCGCGTACGGCCAGATCGACCTGCTCTTCTTCGACTTCAGCTACGCCGAGAAGGGTCCGGCCGAGTGGGGCGCCGAAGAGCTGCTGGCACTGGTACGCGAACTGCAGCCGGACATCCTGGTCAACGATCGGCTCGGCATCCCCGGCGACTACGTGACGCCGGAGCAGTACCAGCCCGACCGGCCGCTGACCCGCGACGGAGTCGAGGTCCCCTGGGAGGCGTGCCACACGCTCAACGGATCGTGGGGCTACGACCGGGACAACCACGACTACAAGGACCCCGCGATGCTGGTGCGGATGCTCGTGCAGTCCGTCGCGTACGGGGGGAACCTGCTGCTCAACGTGGGCCCGACCGGCCGCGGCGCAGTCGATCCCCGGGCCCGGCAGACGCTGGACGCCTTCGCCGGCTGGATGTCGCTGCACGAGCGCGCCGTACGCGACGCCAGGCCGAGCCGCTTCGAAGCACCGTCGAACGCCCTGTACACCCAGGTCGGCAACCGGCTGTACCTGCACCTGTTGTCGTGGCCGCTCAAGCACGTCCATCTGGCCGGGCTGGCCGGTCGCGTGCGGTACGCCCAGCTGCTGCACGACGGGTCCGAGGTGCGGTTCCAGCAGCTGGACGGCACTCGGCACGAGCACAACAACCTCGCCCCGCCCGGCCAGGACGCGGGGACTCTGACGCTGACGCTGCCGATCACCCGGCCGGACGTCCTGCTGCCCGTCGTCGAGCTGATACTCCGCGACGATGAATGATCCGGGGCCACTGCGACGCCGGCTGGCCGGGGTGCTGGACGCCGACGACCCCGACGAGCTGGCGTACGCGGTGGCCGAACCCGGCCGGGGCATCGCCGTTCCCGACGTCACCGACCGGTCCGCCTGGGACGCGATCGATCCCCGGGTGCGGCAAGAGGTACTGACGGCGGCCACCGCCGCACTGGCCGAACCGGCTCCGGTGCTGTCGGCCGGCGCGTGGGCGCGGGCGTTTCGCGACGGCGACCGGAGTGCGTACGAGGGCACGGTGCGGCGGCTGCGCGAACGGGTCAGCCGGCTGGTGCTGGCGGCCGTGCTCACCGGCGAGACCGCCCCGGCCACTGCCCCACCGGACGCCTGCCCGCATCTCGACGGCGTCGTCGACGGGCTCATGGCGTTGGCCGAGGCCAGCACCTGGTGCTGGGCAGCGCACGATCGCCACACGGCAGCCCGGGGCGAGATCGTCCCCGACCCGGACGATCCCTACCTCGACCTCGGTGCGGCCGAGATGGCGTCGCTGTTCGCGTGGGCCGACCACGCACTCGGGCCACATCTGGATCAGCGCGCGCCGGGCCTGCGCCGACGGCTGCGCCGGGAGGTCGATCGCCGGGTGCTCAGCCCGTTCGAGCAGGTCCGGGACTGGCCGTGGATAGGCGTCGGCGGCACGGCTAACAACTGGAACCCGTGGATCCACGGGTCGGTCCTGGCCGCCGCGCTGTTCCTGTGCGACGACCAGCCGCGCCGAGCCCATCTGGTACGCCTGATCGTCAGCGGGCTGGACCACTACCTGACTGCTCTGCCCGACGACGGCAGCATCGACGAAGGCATCGCGTACTGGTGGCAGGGGCCGTGCCGGCTGATGGAGGCGCTCGACCTGCTCGCCGAGGCCGGAGGCGACCGGCTCGACGCCCGCGACCTGCCGATCCTGGCCGCGTTGCTGCGCTACCCGGAACGCATGCACCTCGGCGACGACTGGTACGTCAACGTCGGCGACGCCTCGGCCCGCCTTTCCCGCGAGCAACCATGGCACGTGCCCTATCAGTGGGGCATCCGGTTGGGGTCGTCGCCGACGGCCGCGTACGCCGCCGGTGGTGGGCGCGCGTCGGGACAGGTGACGCATCCGATCACCGGGCTCGGGCGAGCACTGACGGCCCTGGCCGATCCGGACTGGCACCATGCACTCGCCGACTCCACGAGCGAAGCACCGTGGCTGGTGCGCGAGACCTGGTTCGCGCGTACGCAGGTGCTGGTGGCACGGGAGTCGGCAGGCCACCCGGACGGGCTGACCGTCGCGGTCAAAGGCGGCCACAACGGCGAGCACCACAACCACCTCGACGTGGGCGCCTATTGGGTCGCGCTGGACGGGAAGCCGGTGGTGGTCGACGTCGGCCGCCCCACGTACACCGCGGCCACCTTCGGCCCCCGGCGCTATGACGCCTGGCCGTTCCAAAGCGCCTGGCACAACGTGCCCGACGTCGGCGGCGGCCAGTGCCTCGGCGAAGAGCACGGCGCGCGAGCAGTCGTCGTCGACCTCGGAGAATCATCCGGCGGCGAGGTGGTGGAGCTTCGGGCCGAGCTGGGCGCCGTCTACCCGCCGGGACTGCTCGACAGCTGGCGGCGCGAGGTTCGGCTCGTGCGCTCCGACGGCACGGACCCGGCGTACATCGAGGTTGACGACGCCTGGGGCGGAACCGCAGACCCGGTCCGGGTGCGGCATGTGCTGGCCGGCCGGGTCGAGGTCGGCAACGGTTGGGCGACGGTGGAACCCGGCCCCGACCCCGGCCGGCGGCTGCGGATGACCTGGGACGCCACCCTCGCCGTCGCGTCGCTCGACCACCAGGACCTCGACGATCCCCTGCTGCGCCACAGCTGGGGCGAGCGGGTGAGCCGACTGACGCTGACCAGCCTCCAGCCTGGGGTTCGAGGCCGGATCGCGGTGCGCTGGTCACGCGAGGGCAGCGGGTCCCGGAGGTATTGACCTTCCCGGGAACGCGTGATTACATCTCGACTATCGATTATTTACGACTACGTAATGGAGTGGAGACATGAGACGACTCTGGCGCCGAGCGTGTACGGCGGCGGTCGCGGCCACAGTGGTCATGGCGGCCGCGACAGGCTGCTCCTCCGATTCCGACGACGCGTCCGGGCAGACGACGCTGCGCGTCATCGTCAACATCACTCCGAACCTCACCGAGCAGTACTGGAACACCCTGTTCGACGGTTACGAGAAGACCCACCCCGGGGTCACGGTCAAGCTGGAACTCACCGGGACCATCTCGGCCGCGGCGAAGCTGACCCAGGACATGGCGGCCGGTGACCCGCCGGACATCGCTCAGCAGATCACCCCCACCAAGGAGAACGCGAGCCTGTTCGCCGACCTGTCCGACCAGGACTGGGTCAAGGACACGCCGCTGGTGGACCAGTACGCGATCGACGGAAAGCGCTATCTCGTCGGCGTCGGCGTCCAGATCCAGTCGCTGGTGTTCTACAGCAAGGCTGCCTTCGCCAAGGCGGGCCTCACCGCGACCGACATCAAGACGCTGGACCAGTTCTCCGACGCGATGGGCAAGCTCAAGGCGGCCGGATACGCGCCGCTGCAGACCGCCGGCCAGTGGGTTCCCGGTGGCCAGTTCACCCTGGTCGCCGACTCGGGCGTGCTGACGGCCGACGCCGACTGGTACGCCAAGCGCAAGGCCGGCTCGGTCAGCTTCGCCGGCAGCGACTACGAGAAGTACCTCGGCCGTTACAAGAACTGGATCAGCCAGGGCTACCTCGAGAAGAGCGCGCTCGGCCTGACCTACGCCGACGGCCAGACCAACTTCCTTAACGGCAAGTCGGCCATGTACGTCATGGGCTCGTTCTTCGTCCCCGCGGCGGACGCGGCCAAGAAGAGCGACGACATCGGCGTGTTCACCATGCCGACCGACGGCGCGTACCCGTCGGGCCAGGTCGGCAACATCGCCAACCCGTATGTGGTGGCCAACGCCTCCAAGCACAAGGCCGAGGCGATCGAGTTCGTCAAGTGGCTGACCACCGACCCGACCGCGATCGAGAGCCAGCTGGCGGCGGACGGCAACCTGCGCAAGGGCTTCACCTACAAGATGTCCAGCCTGGGCACCGCGGTGCAGCAGATCCTCGACGGCTCGCCGTCGGTGCTGGTCAAGGCGGGCGAGCGCCAGCCGATCAGCGGCTACTCCGGTGAGCTCAACACGCAGGTCCAGTCGCTGTTCAGCAACGCCTCCGCGCAGCAGGTGGCCGCCGGTTTGGACAAGTGGTGGAACTCGCAGAAGTAACCCGGTCCCAGGCGCGATCCACCCGGTCGCGCCTGGGCCGGTCCCACAGCCGCCGGTGGGCCCGCTTCCGGGCCGGAGCCGTCACCACCGGCCTGCTCGCCCCGTCCGTCCTGCTCTACACCGTGCTGACCATCGTGCCCGTCGGGGTGGCGATCTACCTGAGCCTGACGGACTGGAACGGCTTCTCCGAGGCCGCCTTCGTCGGCTGGGACAACTACCGGCACCTGTTCGACGACCCGAACACACAGAGCGCCTGGTACGTGACCACTATCGTCGCCGCCTGCGGCACCGTCCTCATGATCGGCGGCGGGCTGGCGTACGCGCTGGCGCTGAAGGACTCGTCCCGGACGAACTCGTTCTTCCGGGCGCTGGCCTACTATCCGCACGTCATCAGCGCCCTCATCCTGGGCTACCTGTGGTCGGCGATCCTGGGCACCAACGGGGCGATCAACAACACGGCGGCGAAGTTCGGCATCGACCCGATCGGGTTCCTGTTCGACGAGAAGCTCGCGCTCATCACGCTCATCGGCGTGATCGTCTGGGCCGGCTTCGGGTTCAACGTCGTGCTGTTCGTCGCGGCCCTGCAGACGGTTCCGGCCGAACTGATCGAGGCCGCCGCCATCGACGGCGCGAGCCGCTGGCAGACCAACCGCCGGGTGGTCGTCCCGATGATCGCGCCCGTCGTCACGGTGGCCACCGTCCTCAACCTCATCGGCCTGATCCGCGCGTACGACCTGGTCGTGAGCTTGACCGGCGGCGGCCCCGCCGGGGCGACCCAGACCTACGCGTACGTCATCCTTGCCCGTTCGTTCGAGGGGACCAAGGTCGGGTACGCCACCGCCCAAGCCGTCTTCCTCATGGTCGTGTCGGCCGTCCTCGCCCTGGTGGTGACCGCATTGCGGAACCGGCAGGACACGGACGTGGCGAGTTAGGAGACGAGATGGCGGTTGCCCCGACCGGACGAACCCGGCGCTCCCCCGTACGCCCGTTGATGCTGCTGTTCCTGCTGGTGGTCATGACGGTGCCGGTCTACCTGCTGGTGGTCAACACCTTCAAGTCGCAGGAAGACATCCTCAACAGCCCGTTCTCCTTCCCGCTGGCCGACCTCACCGTCAAGCACCTGATGGACGCGATACGCAGCCCCCAGTACAACGTGATCAAGGGCTACGGGTTCACCCTGTTCCTGGTCATCGTCGTCGACATCCTGTGCATCCTGATGGCCGGGCCGGCGGCGTACGCCATCGCCCGCAGCCTCAAGAAGCGCACGCAACTGGTGATGCTGTACTTCCTGGCCGGCACCTTCATCCCCGGCGCGGCCCTGATCATCCCGGTGATCTACGTGCTGCGGTCGGTGGGGCTGGCAAACACCGTGGCGGGCCTGATCGCCCACGACGTGGCCTCCACGCTGCCGGTGAGCATCTTCCTGTTCGTCGGCTTCATCCGGACCATCCCGGGCTCGATCGACCAGGCCGCGATGATCGACGGCGCGGGCCGGCTGCGTACCTTCTGGACGATCATCTTCCCACTCATGCGGCCGGCCGTCGTCACGGTCCTGATCCTCAACTCGATCGGGATCTGGAACGACTTCGTCAGCCCGCAGATCCTGCTGAGCCCCGGTTCGGGCAGGTACACGGTGACCACCGCGATCTACGCCGGCATCAGCCAGTACTCGACCGACCTGACGAAGGTCTTCCCGAACCTGCTGCTGGCGATCGCGCCGGTGGTCATCTTCTTCATCTACATGCAGCGCCACATCATCAGCGGACTCACCGTCGGAGCGGTGAAGGGCTGATCCGAGGTTCATCGCACGTCGACCATCCATCCACCCGGGACGGGAGATAGGCAATGAAAGTTGGCTCGTGGAAATCGGTCGTAGCGGTGCTGGCCACGGTGGGAATCGTCCTCCCCGCCGTGCCGGCCGCCGCGCACGGCCATAAGGGCACCACCTACTACGTCGGGAAATGGGGCAGGCCGATGTTCGCCGGCCGGTCAGCGGCCGCCCCGTTCCTGACCATCCAGCAGTGCGCCGACGTCATGGTGCCCGGCGACACCTGCCTGATCATGTCCGGCACCTACGAGGAGACGGTCGTGCCGGCCCACTCCGGCACCGCCGGGCAGCCGATCACCTACCGTCCCGCGCCAGGGGCGACCGTGACCATCAGCGGCACCACCGCCGTGTCGGGCTGGACGCCGGTCACCAGCGCCGACGTCGACCAGATCGCGCAGACCGACCCGTACGCCCAGGATTCGCCGTTCAGCGCAGCGGTCGCCGCGGGCCACGTCTACAGCACGGCGGTGGACCTGGGCGCCGACGTCACCACCGTGCAGATCTTCACCGACAAGAAGATGGACGTCGAGGCGCAATGGCCCCACCCGGGCCTGGAGCTGCTCGACCCCGCCTTCCAGTACGCCAAGACAGGCAGCACCCTCGCCACGATCGTCGACCCGGCGCTCACCCGCCCGGCTGGGTACTGGACCGGCGCCCGGGTGCAGACCAACTACTGGTACATCACCGCGACCGGCTCGGTGGCCTCCTCCGACGTCGGCTCGGTGACCCTCGACATCGCGCCGCCCTGCATCCACAAGATCGTCCCCAACGACACCCGGTACGCCCTGACCGGCAAGATCGGCGAGCTGGCGAACCCCGGCACCTGGTTCTACGACGCCACCGGCAAGCGGCTGTACCTCTACAGCGAGGACGACCTCGACCAGCACGCCGTGGCGGCCAAGACCCGCAAGCTGGCCTTCGACCTGCGCAATACCAGCTATATCAAGGTCGCCGGGGTCGACCTGTTCGCCGCCAGCATCGAGACCGGCGTGAGCAGCACCAACGTCGTGATCGACGGGATCACCGCCAAGTACCTGTCGCACTACACCGACATCACCCGTGGCGCCACCGATTGCGGCTCGACCGTGACCCGCGGCGTCGCCGACACCGGCATCGTCCTCAACGGCACCGACAACCAGGTCGTCAACAGCGATCTGGCGTACAGCGCCGGGAACGGGATCGCCTTGCGCGGGCAGCGCAACAGCGCGATCAACAACGTCATCCACGACGTGGACTACCTCGGCACGTACGCGGCCGGCGTAGCGGTGCAGGGCAACAGCCAGACGGTCCGGCACAACACCATCTACCGGGTCGGCCGCAGCGGCGTGAACCTCCAATGGGACAACGCCATCGGCGGTACGCCCGGACCGGACAGCATCGCGTACAACGACATCTCCCAGTACGCGAAGCTGAGCCTGGACGTCGCGGCGGTGTACACCTGCTGCGGCTCGGACATGCTGCAGACCTCGATCGACCACAACGTGCTGCACGATCCCGCGCCGCGCAAGGGCGTCACCTCGTTCGGCGTGACCGGGGTGTACGCCGACAACGGGCAGAGCAACATCGTCATCGCCGACAACGTCGGCTGGGGCAACGCCGAGGGCACCGTCATGCTCAACGGCCTGGGCAGCTGCTCCTGCAACAACGGCGTCTACAACAACGTCGGCGGCGGGACGTTCTTCTACGTCAAGGGAGCGAACCAGTCCACCGGGACGAAGGTCTTCAACAACCTCGGGACCTTCCGCGGGCTGACCGGCGCCACCGACGGCGGCATGGTGCTGTCCAACAACCTGCCGGACGAGGTGGATCCGCTGTTCGTGGACGCCGCGAACCACGATTACCGGCTCACCGACGCCTCCCCCGCCCGCAACTGCGCGATCGCGCTGCCGGGCATCACCGACGGCTCCACCGACGCCGTGCCCAGCTGTGGTGCGTACCAATATGGTGCGACCGCCTGGACCGCGGGCGCGAGTCGCTGACCCTGGAAAGACACGTGCCCCGGGCCGCAGTGGCCCGGGGCACGTTCGCGTGTTCGTCAGACGTGCTCGGCGGTCTTGGCCTTCGCGGGCTTCTTGCCCGAGCGCAGATCCGGCACCGGGGCGCGACCGGCGGCGTGCGCGGCGAACGCCTCGGCCGCCTTGTCGGCGTCCCCGTCGCGCAGCAGCGTCACCAGCCGGCCGTGCTCGTCGGCCATCGCGTGCCAGTCGCCTTCGAACAGCGGGTCGGCGATGGCGTGCAGGGCCCGCAGGCTCGGTTCGAGCAGCTCCCACATCCGCACCAGGAAGTGGTTGCCGGAGACCTGGCTGACCAGGGTGTGGAAGGCGATGTCGGCGTCCCGGAAGCGGCTGATGTCGTTGATCGCCACCGCGCGGTGCATCTGATCGACCAGCTCGCCGAGCTCCCGCAGGTGCTCCTCGGTGATCAGGCCGGTCGCCAGCTGGGCGGCCAGCCGCTCCATCGGCTCGCGCACCTGGCGGGCGTATTCGGCGTCCTGGCTGGAGATCTCGACGACGAAGTTGCCGCGTCGGGGGATGTGCGTGAGCAGACCCTCCCGGGCGAGCTGCTTGACCGCCTCGCGCACCGGGGCCTGGCTGACCCCGAGCCGCCGGGCGATCTCGGACTCCACCACCCGCTCGTTCGGGGCGAGTTCGCCCTCCACGATCGCCTGGCGGAGCAGCTCGTACACCCGGTCTGAGATCAGGGTGTGCCGGAGCCGGTCCTTCTTGGTGTCCAGGGTGGAGGCGAATCCGCCTGGCGCGTCGCTCGCTGGTTGCTTCGGAGCCATGAGTTCCCCATCATGAGATACCGGATCCACTGCCGATGATAACGCCCCATCGCTTAACCGGTATCGATAGATCCGGGCAGGGCTGCGTACAACGTCGGGGCCGACGTGGTCCTTCTCATCGCCTATCGATCATCAGTCGAATCGAAGCAGAGCGGCTCGATCGTTGTCAACCCACGTGCACGGGACGCGACCTGGTAGACCCGCTCGGCCGTGCCGCGCAGCACGCTGCCGCGGTCGGCCGCCGACAACCCCGCCAAGCCCCGCTCGGCCAGCCGCAACGACTGCGTCCGCGTACCGGCGGGCAGGCAGATCGGCCAGTCGGACCCGATCAGGCACCGCTGCGGCCCGAACTCGGCAACCGCGTGCCGGGCCAGGTCCGCGACTTGCTCCACGGGTACGCCGCGCTGCTGCGTCAGCAGCCCCGAGATCTTCATCACGACGTTGGGGTGGCGGGCGGCGTACGCGACGTCGGCCCGCCAGCCGGACGCGTCCTCCGTCAGCAGGTTGGCCGGGTTGCCCAGATGGTCGACGACGACCGTGAGCTGCGGATGCCGGGCGGCGACGTCGGCGGCGACCCGGACCGCGTCGCGCCCCAGATTCAGCTCCAGCACCACGTCCTCGTCGGCGAGCACCGGGATCAGGGCGCGGGCCGCCTCGGGAGTCTGCTCCCATTGCGGGCCGCCCAGCCGCATCCCGTGCGGCCGCGTCTCGGCGAGTTCCCGGAGCAGATCGCGGAATCGGCCGACCCCGTCATCAGCGTGCAGGTGCAGGTTGGCGACGTAACCGAGGATGATCTGCGGATGGTCCAGCCACAGCCGGCGCAGCGCGTCGGTCTCGCCGACGTCGCCGCGCGACGCCTCGACGAGGATCGCGCCGTCGATCGCCGCGGCGGAGCCGTCAACCGGGCCGTCAGCCGGGTCATCGGCCGCCTCGTCAGCCGGGTCGACGGGATCCGCGCCCGATGCCGCCAGGTCGTCGGCGGTGAACGCGCGGTAATGCGGCGACTCCGGCCGGATCCATGGGTGCCCGTCGGCCGGGTCCCACAGGTGAACGTGGCAGTCGATCACTCCGGCTCCTCCCCTCTCGCCAGGGCGTACGCGTGTTGACAGGGCGCCACCGGCTCCATGATTCTATACATCGGTAATCGATGAGCGATTTAGAGAGCCGGTGTTCGTCCATGCCCCCGGTCCCCACCGTCACCGCGACCCGCACGGCGTCCGCCCCGCCCACCTGGGCGATCCTGGAGCGGGAGCTGTTCGCCGTGCAGGACAAGGCGTGGCGTACCTTCGCCGGCCGCTACACCGACGGCGCCGGCCGGCTGATCTTCCGCGACACCCTCGGCGTCGGCCTGGACGGCCGGGACGGCGTCGACGACTTCTACGAGCCGTTCTTCAACTGGCCCACGCTGTACCTGCTCGGCGGCAGCGCCGACATCCTCGCCGCCGCCCACCGGCACTGGCAGGCCGTCACCGATCAGCTGGCCGAGATGAGCATGCTCCACGACCGGCTGGAACGCGGCTACGACTGGTTCCACCAGGGCGAGGGCATTCTGCTGTTCTACGGGCTGTGCCTGGCCCGGCCCGATGACGCCGACCTGCGTACGCTCGCCACCCGGTTCGCCGACTTCTACCTGCCCGGCGGCCCGAACTACGACCCCGAGCACCGGGTCATCCGCGCCCCGCACAACGGCTCCGAGGGACCACGCTGGGGCTTCAGCGACGAAGAGGCGTACTTCCCGTGGAGTCTCGCCCTGCGGCCCTATGGCCTGCCGCTGGACTGGATCGACGAGGCGGCCCCGTTCGACGAGCTCGCCGAATCACCGGACCGGGCGCGGGCGTACGGGCGGGCGATGTGGGACCGCATGGGCCGCGGCGACACCCTCGTCAACCTCGCCTCCACCAGCCTGGTCACCAACGCGTACCTGCTCAGCGGGGACCGCCGCTACGCCGACTGGGTCGCCGAGTACGCCGGAGCCTGGCGCGACCGGCTTACCGGCAACGAAGTGATCCCCGACAACGCCGGGCTGACCGGAGTCGTCGGCGAGTACCTCGACGGCCGCTGGTACGGCGGGCACTACGGCTGGGCCTGGCCGCACGGCGTGCACTCGGTCGGCATGGCGGCCCTCGTCGGCGCGCTCAACGCCGCGATGGTCACCGGCGACGACGGCTACCTGGAGATCGCCCGGAACCCGCTCGACACCGTCATGCGTCACGGCGAGCAGCGCACCGCCGACCAGATGGGCACGCTCGGCCGCCGGTGGCGGCCGCACCTGGCGGCCATGCCCACGGACACCACGTTCATGGTCCCGCAGCGCCACGACGACAGCGGCTGGTTCGACTTCACCGTCCTGCCGAACCAGCTGACCGTGTCGCTGTGGCACTTCAGCCGGGACTCCGCCGACCACGACCGCGTCGAGCGGCTGCGCGAACTGTCCAATTGGGACTGGACGACGGTGCACACCCAGCGGCTCAAGGACGAGGCCGGGCACGAGGAGCCCTGGTGGGAATTCCTCGCCGGCCGCAACCCCGGATTCCCCGAACGCATGCTGCGCAGCGCGCTGGAGACCTGCGACGCGAAGGTCACCGCGATCGAGGCCGACCCGGTGGATCCGGCGACCGGCCCGAGCGCGCTGGACATCCACCACTGGCAGGACCACAACCCGATCGTCACCGAAGCGCTGCTGCAATTGACGACCGGCTCACCGCAGATCCTCTACAACGGCGGGCTGGCCCAGCTGCACGTGCGCTACCACGACGCCGACCTGCGCCGGCCCGGTCTGCCCGACGAGGTCGCCGCCCTCGTCAGCGACATCAGCCCGGATCACACCGTTGTCGACCTGGTGAACGTCGGCGGCACCCCCCGATCGGTCGTCGTGCAGGCCGGCACGTACGCCGAGCACGAGCTGCGTACGGTCGGCGTCGACAACGAGCCGCCGCAGCCGGTCGACGGACGCTACGTGACCGTGCGGCTGCCCGCCCAGACCCAGGTACGCCTGACGCTCACCCTGACGCTGCGCGCCGTGCCGCCGATGATGCAGACGCCGTGGGAGGACCGATGATCACGCTGCCCCGCCTCGGGCTCGGCACCGCGCCGCTGGGTGGCCTGTTCACCGCGGTCGGCGAACAGAGCGCTGCCGAGACCATTGCGGCCGCGGCCGCCGCCCGGATCACCTACTTCGACACCGCTCCCCGGTACGGGCACGGCCTGGCCGAGGAACGCCTCGGCCGGCTCCTGCCCGCCGCCGGCATCACCGAACCGGTGATCTCGACCAAGACCGGCTGGCTGCTGGAGCCGACCGACGAACCCGGCGAGCATTCGACCAAGGTCGTGCCCGACTGGACCGAACGCGGCATCCGGCGATCACTGGAGTCCAGCCTCGACCGGCTCGGCCGATCCAGCGTCGACGTGCTCTACCTGCACGACCCCGACGACTTCCCGGACGAGGTGCGGCGGACGGCGTACCCGGCGGTGCGGCGGCTGCGCGACGAAGGCTTGGTCAAGGCCATCGGCTTCGGCATGAACCACTGCGCGCCGCTGGCCGCGTACGTGGCCGAGTTCGAGGTCGACGTAGTCCTGATCGCAGGCCGCTTCTCACTGCTGGATCACGACGCGCTCGGCGAACTGCTGCCGCTGTGTCGGCGCACCGGCACCGCCGTGGTCGTCGGCGGCGTGTTCAACACCGGGCTGCTGGCCGACCCCACGCCGGACGCGATGTTCCACTACCGGCCCGTGCCACCGGAGATCCTGGCCCGCGCGCAGCAATGCGCCGCGATCTGCGCCGAATTCGAGGTCCCGCTGGCCGCTCCGGCCATTCAGTTGCCGCTGCTGCACCCGGCGGTCCAGTCAGTCGTCGTCGGCTGCCGCTCGGCCGCCGAAGTGGTACGCAACGACGAGGCGTACCGGTGGCCGATCCCGGAGCGGTTGTGGTGGCGGCTGGCCGACGCCGGCTTCGTCCCGCCGCAGCTGCTGACCGGTTCCGCACCGGCGTCGCAGTAGGCGCTTCCCTACGCAGAAGCGGTGCCGTCGCGCGCGTCCGCGACGGCACCGCTGTCTTGGGCGGGCGGTTACGACACCCGAAGTGCCAGCTCGGCGAGGAGCTCGTCGGAGGCGCTGGCAGCCGCGCGGTCGAGCAGCAGCGTGGCGTTCGCCCGAGTCCGCAGGATCGTCGACGGGTACGCCGGGCTGATCTCCTGCACGAAGGTGTTGCGCACCGCCGCCGCCTTACGCGCGTCCGGTGTCACGACCTGCACCGTACGCGACGCCAGCAGCGCCGGAATGGACAGCGAGATCGCCGTGTGCGGCACCGACTGCGCGTCGGCGAAGTGACCCTCGCCGACCTGCTGGCTGATCGACTCCGGCGTCAGTTTGATCTGGTTCACCCAGCGGGGGTCGTCGAAGTCGGCGGCGCCGGGCTCGTTGAAGGCCAGGTGACCGTTCTCGCCGATGCCCATGCAGGTCAGGTCGATCGGCTCGGCCCGCAGCAGCGCCTCGTAGCGGTCGCACTCGGCGTCGGCGTCGGCGGCCTTGCCGTTGATGTACTCGACCGCCGCCGGGCGCATCCGCTCACCGACGCGTTCCCGGATCCAGCGCTGGAACGACGCCGGGTGGTCGGCCTCGATGCCGAGGTACTCGTCCATGTGGAAGACCGTGATCCGGTCCCAGGGCACCTGTTCCTCCGCGAGGGCGGTGACGAACGCGATCTGCGAGTTGCCGGTCGCGACGATCATCCGGCCGGAACCACGCTCGGCCACGGCACGGCGCATCACGTCGGCGGTGTGCCGGGCCGCGGCGACCGCCATCGCCTGCTCGGTCTCGAAGACCTTCACCTGCAGGCTTCCGGCACGGACATGGTGGATTGCGGACAACGTTCCTCCACGGGATCGAGGGGTGGGTCCGGCCAGGCTAACCAACGGCCCGCCATGAATGCAAGCGGTTGCAGCAATTTCAGTTGCGCTCATGCTGTCGCGACGGACGGCCGAGCAGCAGTCACCTGCATACTCGTCGCAACCGCTGCCGCAATTGCGTTCACATCAGGTAGTCGCGGCTGAGGATCTCGTCGACCAGCGCCGCGTCACCGGCCATCAGCCCGCCGTCCAGCCGCAGCACGGTGCCGGTGATCCAGCCGGCTTCCGGACCGGCCAGGAACATCACCGCCGCCGCGACGTCCTCCGGGGTGCCCACCCGACCCAGCGGGTACCACTTGGTGAGCCGTTCGAGCAGCGTCGGATCGCGATCGATCCGCTCTTGCCAGATCGGGGTGGCGATGGTGGCCGGCGCGACCAGGTTCACGCGTACGCCGGCCCGGCCGTAGCGCACCGCGAGGCTGCGGGTCAGGCTCTCCAGCCCCGCTTTGGCCGCGCTGTACCCGTCGTTGCCGAAGAAGCCGCTGGCGTTGATGGAGCCGACGTTGACCACTGCGCCGCCGCCGTTGGCCGCCATCGCCGGGAGGAAGGTCTGGCAGACCAGGAAGGTGCCGGTCAGCACCACCTCGATGTCGCGATCCCATTCCGCGCGCGACAGCCGGGGGAACGGCGTGTCGCTGGCGACCCCGGCGTTGTTCACCACGATCCGGGGACAGCCGTGCGCAGCCAGCACCGCGCCGGCCTGCTCCTGGTCGGTGACATTCAGCTGATCCGACACGGCTGCGCCGCCCTCGGCGGCGATCTCGGCTGCCACCCGGGCAGCGCTCGCCCCGTCGGCATCAGTCACCAGTACGCGCGCGCCCTCGGCGGCGAAGTCCAGTGCGATCTGCCGGCCGATACCCGAGCCGGCGCCGGTGACGAGCACGTCAGCGCCGGCGAATCGTCCCATCCGTTTCATCGGCACAACATCGCAATCGCTTGCCGCAATGTCAACCATCTCTCCTCCCGCGACGTTGACACGTGCGGTGATAGATGGTGCAATCGCTTGCAAGCGGGGGCCGACCGAGGTGCGGAGGCTCAGCACCGATCGGCATACGAGGGTGGCGCAGATGGTCGCGGGGCGCAACGGGGGCGAGCGCATGGCGTTCGTCGGCGCGCGGCTCATCGCCGGCACCCAGGTCCACCACGACCGGGCGGTGCTCATCGAGAACGGTGTCATCGCCGGACTGCCCCCGCATCGCGACGTCCCGGCCGGCGTACGCCGGATCGACCTGGCCGGACGCTACCTGTCCCCCGGCCTGATCGACCTGCACGCGCACGGCGCTGCCGGGCACAGCTTCGACGAGACCGACCCGGCCGCGTACGACGCGATATTGGCCGGCCACGCCCGGTTCGGCGTGACCGGGCTGCTCGCCTCGCTCGCCTCGGCGTCGGTGCCCGATCTGGTCGACCGCTTGCGATTCGCCGCCGGCCACTCTCGGCGTACAAGTGCTGGCGCGAGACTGCTCGGCACGCATCTGGAGGGTCCGTTCCTGGCCCCCGCCCAGGCCGGCGCGCACCGGCTCGACCTGCTGGTGGCCCCGGACCCGAAGACCGTGGACCGGCTGCTGCCCTCCGCGGCCGCACCGGCGATGGTGACCCTGGCCCCCGAACTGCCCGGCGCGCTGGACGCGATCCGCGTATTCCGCGAGCACGGCACGGTCGTGGCCGCCGGACACAGCGAAGCCACCGGGGCCGACCTGGCCGCCGCCCGAGCCGCCGGGCTCAGCCACCTCACCCACCTGTGGAGCGGCCAGTCCGGACTGCGCCGCGAAGGCCCGTGGCGGGTACCTGGGCTGGTGGAGGAATCCCTGGCCTCGGACCGGCTGACGGCGGAGGTGATCGCCGACGGCCGGCACCTGCCCGACGCCCTGCTGCGCATCGCGCTGCGCTGCCTGCCCGACCGGCTGATCGTGGTCTCCGACGCCACCGCCGGGGCCGGGCTGCCCGACGGCAGCCGCTATCGGCTGGCCGGCAACGACTGCGTGGTATCCGACGGCGTGGGCATGGTGGTCGGCGCGGACTCGTTCGCCGGCAGCACCACCGGGCTGAACCGGATGGTCTGGCACCTGCACACCGCGCTCGGCGTTCCGCTGCCCGTCGCGGTCGGCATGGCCAGCACGACCCCCGCCCACGTCTTGGCCGGACCCTCGGCTCCCGCACCATCGGCACCGCCGCTGCGCCTCGGCGCACCGGCCGACCTGGCCGTCTTCGACGACGCCTTCCGCACGGTGGCGACCATCGTCGGCGGCCAGATCCGTTACGACAACGGGGAATTGGCGTGATCGCCCGCCCACCGAACCAGCGCGTCCGCGCATCGACCGGGCGCGAATCAGGAGGCACTGTGGATGACGACAACCAGCCGGCGGCGGTGACCGGCCGGACCCGGTACGCGTTGTGCGGCCTGTCCGTACGCGGCATCTCGGTGTTCGCCGGACCGCTGGCCGGCCGGCCGGATCGGCCGCCGATCGCGCCGGACACCGCCCCGTACGCCGACGCCGGTGAACTGGTCGCCATCCTCGACCGCGACGCCGACCGGGTGGAGCAGTATCGCGTCGCCGTCGACGCCAAGGTGCCGTGGTACCCGCCGGAGCAGTTCGACCGGATGGTCGCCGAGACCCGGCCCGACGTCATCCTGGTGGCCACCCCGGATCACACCCATGTGGACTACGTGCTGTCCGGCTTGACCGCTGGGTTGGACGTCATCGTGGAGAAGCCGATGGTGACCACCGCCGAGGACGCGGCCCGGGTGATCGCCGCCGCCCAGGACAGCCCCGGCACCGTGCGGGTCACCCACAACCTCCGATACGCCCCCCGCCACCAGCGGCTGCGTCAGCTGATCGCCGACGGCGCGGTCGGCCGGGTCACCAGCGTCGAACTGGTGTGGAACGTGGGAGCCCGGCACGGCGCGAGCTACTTCCGCCGGTGGAACCGCACCCGCGCCCGCTCAGGCGGACTGTCGATCCACAAGAGCTGCCACCATTTCGACCTCGTCGGCTGGCTGATCGACGCGGTGCCCGAACAGGTCTTCGCGTACGGCGCGCGCAACTTCTTCGGCGCGGACAGCCCGCACAATCCCGGGCGGGAGCTGACCGCCGCGGAGCGTACCGAAGCCGACCCGTACCGCTGGTACGAAACGGCTTCCGCGGCGGACACGGGTCCGGTCCGCGACTCGGTCGGACTCAGCTATCCCGATCAGTACCCGCAGCGGCTGTCCGCGTACGACCCGGAGATCGACATCGAGGACACCTACTCGGTGGTCGTCCGCTATCGGGGCGGCGCGAGCCTGAACTACTCGATCCAGTTCTCCGCGCCGTGGGAGGGATACCGGCTCGCCGTCAACGGCACCCACGGCCGGCTGGAGACCGACCTGTATTACGACGTCGAACCGTTGCCGCCGGCCGGCAGCACCCCGATCACGCACTATCCGTTGTTCGGCGCGGGGCGGGCGTACCCGGTCGACGGCGAGGACACCGGGCACCTGGGCGCCGACCCGCTGCTGGTCGCCGACCTGTTCCGGCCGACCGGCGACGATCCGCTCGGCTGCCGGGCCGACGCGCAGGCCGGGGCGTACGCGGTGGCGGTCGGCGAGGCGGTGTGGCGATCGATCAAGGACAATCGCCCGGTGAACATCGCCGACCTGCTCCGGACGGAGGCAGGTGGGTGAGGTGCAAGCGATTGCGGTACCTTTGCGGAAGCGAGAGGACGGTGGCGTGGTGACGGTGAACCTGGCGGACGTGGCGGAGGCCTGCGGGCTGTCGGCCTCGACGGTGTCCCGGGCACTGTCCGATCCGGACAAGGTCAACGCCAGTACGCGGGAACGGGTCCAGCGCATCGCCCGGGAACTGGGATACACCCCCAACCGGGTCGCGCGGTCGCTGTCCCTGGGCCGCACCGGCACGATCGGGCTCATCGTGCCCGACATCGCCAACCCGTTCTTCCCGCCGATCATCAAGGCGGTGCAGCAGCGGTGCGCGGCCAAGGATCTCGCGGTGGTGCTCGGCGACACCGATGAGCACGCCGCCGACGAGCTGACCCGTGCGCGAGCGATGACCAAGCAGGTCGACGGCCTGATCATGGTCTCGCCCCGGGCGGCCGACGCCAAGATGGCCGAGATCAGCAAGCTCGGCCCGACCGTGTTCGTCAACCGCCAGGTGCCCCGCGCTCCAGCGGTGCTGATCGAGAACCCCGACGGCATGCGCCAGGCGGTCGAGCACCTCACCGCGCTGGGCCACCGCCGGATCGGCTACCTCGCCGGGCCTCGCCGATCCTGGTCCAACCAGCGTCGCCGCGAAGTCATCGCCGCCGTCTGCGAGGAACGCGGCGCGGAGTTCATCGAGTACGGCCCGTTCGAGCCGCAGGTGCAGGCGGGCGTACGCGCGGCCGACCTGTTGCACGGCAGCGGCGTCACCGGGGTCATCGCGTACGACGACCTGATCGCACTCGGCGTGCTCGCTCGGATGGCCGAACGCGGCTGGCGGGCGGGCTCCGAGATCAGCGTCATCGGCATCGACGACAGCCCGCTGTCGGGCGTCGCGTACCCGACCCTGACCTCCGTGCACGTGCCCTGCGCCGAGGCCGGCACGGCGGCGGTCGACCTGCTGCTGGACGTGCTGGACGGCACGGTGGACGCGACCGGCGACGACCCGGCCGTGGTGCAGCTGGAGACCTACCTGGTGATCCGGGGCTCCACCGGCCCGGCGCCCGGCGAGGCGGCCGGGTTCCTGCCGCAGACACCCGTGAGCATCCCGGCTCCGTCAGTCTGATGAACCCGATCCCCGGATTCCGTCCATATCTGGACGGAGCCTTCGACGCGCCCTTGGACCTCCAACAGCACGTGTACCGCCGGGCTCTGGCGTCGATCGATCGCGGCCGCGCGGTCAACGACGCGCTCACCGATCCCGCCGCGGTGACACTGCGCCGGCAGCAGATCCGGGCGACCGTGACGGCCGCGCTCGGCGGGCTGTTGCCCACCGGCGACGACGTGCCCGCCCAGCTGGTGGGCGTCGCCGAGCTGGCCGGATACCAGGTGCACCGGCTGCTGCTGGAGACCCGGCCAGGCACCCTGCTGCCGGCCAACCTGTACCTGCCGGACGACCTGACCGGCCCGACCGGTGCGGTGCTGTTCGTGTGCGGCCACGGCGAGCTGGCCAAGGCGTACCCGCCGTATCAGGCGGTGTGTGCCCGGTTGGCCCGCAACGGCATCGTGGCGCTGATCATCGACCCGGTCGGGCAGGGCGAACGGATCGGTCCGGGCGGTCCAGCCACCGCCGGCATCTTCGAGCACACCGACCTCGGCGTACGCAGCTGGTGGACCGGGCACTCGGTGGGCCGCTACTTCGTGCACGACGCCCAACGGGCGATCGACTACCTGTGCCGGCGTCCGGAGGTCGACCCGGCCCGCATCGGCATGACCGGCAACAGCGGCGGCGGCACGCTGACCGCCCTGCTGATGGCGGTGGAGCCACGGCTCGCCGCGGCCGCCCCAGGCACCTACCTGACCAGCCGGGACGCGTTCCTGCGCGGCGGCGCGCCGCATGACGCCGAACAGGTGCTGCCCAGCGCGGGCCACGCCGGGCTGGACCACGAGGACTTCCTGATCGCGATGGCTCCGCGACCGGTGCTGGTGCTGGCCGCCGAGTACGACTTCTTCCCGCTGGAAGGAACGCTGGACACGGTACGCCGAGCCGAGCGGATCTACGGCCTGCTGGACGCGGCTGACCGGCTGGCGCTGGCCAGGGTGCCCTGCACCCATCAGTACCATCCGGACCTGGCCAAGGCGGCCACCGCCTTCTTCGTCCGGGAGCTGGGCGACGGGCGGGTGCCGGACGACACCGATCCGGTGCCGCTGACGGCCGCCGACTTGGCCTGCGAGCCGCCGCCGCAACCGCATCTGGCGCAGTCGCATGAGTTCCACCTCGAACCGACCGACCCTGCGGCGGCGCTGGAATGGTTGCGCGGCAAGGCGTACGCCCATCGAGAGCTGCCCGAGGAGTTCTTCCCCCGCTGGCCCTCGGTGGACAACCGGCCCGACGTACGCCACGCGCTCTGGCGCTCTGAAGCCGATTTGTGGAACGCCGCGGTGGTGGTTCACCCCGAGTCCCCGCCCAGCGGCGTGACCCTCGCGCTGTTCCCGGACGGCACCGGAGAGCTGGCCGAACGGACGGACTGGATAGCCGCCCAGGCCGCTGCCGGGCAGGTGGTGCTGGTGCTGGACGTGCGCGGCACCGGCACGCTGCGGCCCCGGCCGTCCAGCAATTGGCCCGATGAGGACGGCTACTTCGGCGCGAGCTATCGGATGTTCACCGAGCTGCTGTGGCTGGACGACAGCCTGGCCGCCGGCCGGATCTTCGACGTGCTCCGCGCGGTCGACTTCGTCCAGTCCGATCCCTGGCTGCGCCAGGCCGGCCCGCTGCGGTTGTACGCCGCCGGCGACGCCACGTTCTACGGATACCTGGCCGGGGCGTTGGATTCCCGGCTGTCCGGGGTGGAGCTGGCCGAAGCGCCGTTCGAGCCCCGAGATCTGCTGGCCGCGCCCTACACACCGGGTCCGGTGCCACAGTGGCGCAACGTCCTACCCGGGCTGGCCGCCCGGTTCGCGCTGGCCGACCTGCGCCCCTGCTTCGCCGGGCGCGATCTGCGAATCGGGTCGTAACCCGTCGCGTTTTCCTGAAAGCAACCGTTTGCTCTCGGCTTGGTACCTGGAAAACAGCCATCTAATGAATCTTGTGCGTCCGTAGGTCTTGACGATTGCCGCAAGCGGTTGCAGGCTCATTGCATTGCTCAACGGCACACGTTGCTGACGACTACTCGCACAGGGAGTCGCACATGACTGAAGTTTCCAGACGCACGATGCTGCGCGGCGTCGTGAGCGCCGCGATCGCAGGCACGATCGGCACCGGCGCGCTCGCCGCGTGCAGCACGGACGGGACGGCCACCAGCGGCGCGTCCAACGCCGCGGTCAAGCTGCCCACCCTCGTCCCCTACACCGGCGTACCCGCCGACCTCCCCCAGACGGCGGAAGGGGCGCGGCCCGCGTACTTCGCGTACCCCGCCAACCCGCCGAAGTTCACCACCGAGGCCCCCGCCCGCGGTGGCACCATCCAGGCGCTGTGCACGATGAACACCCCGCCGGTCCCGGTGGACAGCAACAAGTACTGGCAGAACCTCAACCAGCGGCTGGGCGCCGAGTTGAAGATCAACGGCGCGCCCACCCTGGACTACGTCAACAAGTTCCAGACCGTCATGGCCGGCGGCGACCTGCCGGACACCATGGAGGTCCGGTCCAACACCCCCCAGCTGCCCGGCCTGCTCGCGGCGAAGTTCCAGGACCTGACCGAGTACCTCAGCGGCGACGCGGTCAAGAACTACCCGGCGCTGGCCAACATCCCCACGGAGAGCTGGCAGAGCACCGTCTACAACGGCGGCATCTACGGTGTGCCGCTGCACACCCCGCCCATCAAGGTGATGACCTACGCCCGCCAGGACCTGATCGAGGGCATGGGGCTGTCCCTGAACGTCACCAGCGGCAAGGAGTTCGTCGAGCTGTGCAAGCAGCTGGCCAACCCCCGGGCCAACCAGTGGGCCACCTGCTCGATGCCGTCGGCGGTCACCTTCGTCAACCAGATGCTCGGCGTCCCCAACGGCTGGGCCAACGAAGGCGGCACGTTCACCAAGGACTACGAGTCGGCCGAGTACAAGAAGGCCCTCGACGTGGTCGCCGGGATGTGGAAGGACGGCCTGTTCCACCCCGACTCGTTCTCCGCCACCAGCGCGCAGAAGATCAGCTGGATCACCTCCGGCACGGTCAAGCTCCTCGTCGGCGTCTCCACCTGGTCCAACGTCGCCGTGTCCGTCCGCAACACGGTGCCCACCGGCAAGATCACCCCGATCCAGCCGCCCAAGTTCGACGGCGGCGGCCCGGCCAAGACCTACCTCGGCCCGGCCATCTTCTCCATCACCGGGCTGAAGAAGGGCTCCAAGGCCCGGATCGAAGAGGTCCTGCGGGTCCTCAACTGGTTGCAGGCGCCGTGGGGCACCGACGAGCACCGGACCCGGCTCTACGGCCTGCCGGACTGGGACTTCTCACTCAAGGGCACCGACCCGATCACCACGGCGACCGGCAAGTCCGAGGTGACCGTGCCGACGCTGTACATCGGCGCCTGCCCGGTCGTGCACTACGCCCCCGGCTTCCCGGACATCACCAAGACCGAGTACGAGGGCGAGCAGGCCGGCCTGTCCAACGCCGTCGCGTGGCCGCTGGCCGGGCTCTACTCGGCGACCGACCAGAGCCAGGGCGCGGTGCTGGACAAGAAGATGCTCGACCTGCAGGCCGACATCATCACCGGGCGCAAGCCGCTGTCCGACTGGGACGAGGGCGTGTCCACCTGGAAGAAGACCTACGGCGACAAGATCCGCGGCGAGTACGCCGACGCGTGGCAGAAGTCCGGCAAGTGATCCCGCACGTGATCCTCAGGAGGTCGTTGTGAAGCGCAGAAACTTCATCAGCGTCGCGGCGCTCGCCGCCGCGGCCCTCGCCTCGACCGGCGTCGCCTCGGCAGCACAGGCGGCGCCCAAGAAGAAGCGGACCGCGTCGACCGTGTTGAACCTGCCGCAGGGCGCGGAGACCGGCATCTCCCGAGCGCAGATCTTCGACTCGCTCGTGCCCGACCCGTCGGTGTACGCCGGCAAGAACGTCGCGTACATCTGGGGCTCCGGCTCGCCGACCCCGCCTGCTGGCACCGTGAGCAGCCGATACCTGCCGCTGGTGCGCGACTTCGGCTGGACGGTACGCCCGCTGACCTGGTGGCAGGCCAACCACCCGGACTGGGTGCTGTACCTCGCCGACGGAGTCACGCCGGCGTACCTGGGCACGGGCAAGTCCGTGCCGCTGGACATGGACAACCCGCTGGTACGCGAGTGGTACTGGGACAACCAGGTCCAGCCCGCCATCGACCAGGGCTACACCCTCATCGCCCTGGACAACGTGGTGCCGTGGAACTGGCTGCACGCCAAGGGCCGCTACGACGCCACCGGCGCCTGGGTCGACATGTACACCGGCGACCTCGACGACCCGGCGTACACGACGACCGTGCTCAACTGGCTGAAATACCTGGTGAACCGCCTGCACTCGGTGGGCATCGCCGCGGCGGGCAACGTGAGCCCGCTGGGCGTCAACCCCTACCAGCGCACCGCCTCGGCCGCCGCCGTCAACCTGGTGGACCTGTGGCTGCACGAGGGCGGCTTCACCCGCTCCCGGGACGCCAACATCGCCGACGACGAGTGGTCGCAGACCTTCCAGCTGTACCGCAGCGTCGTGGCGACCAAGCCCGTCGTGGACATCAGCATGACCACCACCCCGCACCTGGCCGACGCCAACCAGGCGCAGGTCGACTGGATCATCGCGAACTACTTCCTGGTCCGCGAGCGGGACACGCTGCTGACGCTGGCCGGCCGGAACGAGTACGGCATGTTCCTGGACCGCTCCGAGCTGTACCTGAACATCGGCAAGGCCATGTGCGATCCCGAGCTGACCGCCTCGGGCGCGTGGCAGCGCTGTTACCAGCAGGGCCTCGTCCTGGTCAATCCGTCGTCCACGCTCACGGCCACCGTGACGCTCCCGACGGGCAACTGGGTCGACACCCACGGCACCCCGTACACCGGCACCATCACCCTGCCCACCGTCTCTGGTGCCGTCCTGACCAGGGTATAGAAAGATCCACTAGGTGGGGCGGCTCCCTTCCCGGCCGCCCCACCACCCCCACGGAAGGCACCCCCATGCTCCACGTCGAGGCGGATCCACCGGCCGAGCTGTCCGGCGGGCTGCGCGACCTGCTCCAGGCGTTCCCCCACCGGATGCGTACCGCCGGACCCGGCGAGCCGGCCGTCCGGTTCACTCAGGACTCAGGCCTCGTCCGCGGTTACGCCACCACCGCCGAGGGCTCCGGCTGGCACATCCGCTACGACCGCCCGTGCGACGCGTACCGCGCCTTGGGCACGCTGGCCGGCGGCAACCCCCACCAGGCCGGCACCCAGTTCGAGTCCCTGGGGGTCATGCTCGACGTCTCCCGCAACGCCGTGCTGCGCCCGGCCACGATCTTCGAATTGCTCTGCCGGTACGCGCTGATGGGCGTCAACCAGCTCTGGCTGTACCTGGAGGACACCTACTCGGTGCCCGAGGAGCCAATGATCGGGTACGCCCGCGGCCGCTACACCACCGACGAGCTGCGCGCGATCGACGACGCGGCCGACCGCCTCGGCATCGAGGTGATCCCCTGCGTGCAGACCCTCGGCCACCTGGAGCAGTTGCTGCAGTGGCCGCAATACTTCGCACTGCGCGACACCGACCGCGTGATCGTGGCGGGCGCCGACGAGACGTACGCCTTGATCGGCCGGATGCTCGACGCCGCCACCGGCCCCCTGCGCAGCAACCGAATCCACATCGGACTCGACGAGGCGCACGGCGTGGGCACCGGCGGCTATCGAAGCCGCTTCGGCGACCGGCCCCCGTTCGAGATCCTGAGCGAGCACCTCGCCAAGGTCAGCGCGATGTGCGCCGAGCGTGGGCTGAGCCCGATGATCTGGAGCGACATGTACTTCCGGCTCGGCTCGGCGACCGGCGACTACTACGACCCGGCCACCGAGATCCCGGCCTGGGTCACCGACGCCATGCCGCCCGGAGTCGGGCTGGTGTACTGGGATTACGAGCACACCGACCCGGCCTTCTACCGGGACTGGATCGGCAAGCACCGCACTTCGCTCGGCGGCCCGCCGGTGTTCGCCGCCGGCGTGTGGACCCACCACCGGATGTGGGCGCAGCTGCCCCGTTCGCTGGCCACCATCTCCGCCGGCATGACCGCCGCCCGCGACTGCGGGCTCACCGAGGCCGTCGTCACCATGTGGGGCAACGACGGCACCGAGTGCGACCTGTACTCCGCGCTGCCCGGAGTGCAGACCTTCGCCGACGCGGGCTACGTCCCGTCCACCGCCACTCCCACCGATGAGGCCGACGCTGAGACCGGCTCGTCTGAGGACACCGCCGCGAACCTGCGCGGCTCGGCCGGGATCAGCCTGGACGACTGGATCGCCGCGTCCGCCGTGGACGTCCTGCCCCCGGTGACGGCACTGCCGTCCGACCCGGCGGCGGCCCGCTGGACCGGCAACGCCGGCAAATGGCTGCTGTGGCACGATCCGGTGCTCAGCTTCCTCACCGCGACCCTGCCCGACGAGCTGCCCGACCACTACCGGGCGCTGGCAGACCGGCTCTCCGCCGCAGCGGCCCGCAGCGCCGACGACGTGCCGCTGGCTTTCCCGGCAGCCCTCGCCCAGACCCTGGCCGACAAGGCCGACCTGCACCTGCGCACCGGACCGGCGTACCGGCGCGGCGATCACGGCGAGATCCGCGACATCGTCGATTCTCTGCTGCCCCGGCTGACCGACCGGATCCGGCGATTGCACGCCGTCCACCGCGACACCTGGCACGCACGGAACAAACCTTTCGGCTGGGACGTCGTCGATCGCCGCTACGGCGGACTGCTGGCCCGGGTGGAGCACCTCGACCGGCTGCTCCGCGAGTGGCTCGCCGACCCGAACCGCCCCATCGAGGAACTGGCCGAACCCCCCGAGGTGGTCTTCCCCGAAGGCGCGCACACCCGATGCCTCACCCACGCCCGGGTCGCGTCACCCAGCTTCATCCACTGACCACAGCTTCATCCACAACCCGAGACCTTGAGGAGGGTGGCATGGCCCTGCCGGCAACCGCAGAGACGGCCAACTCGGCTGCGTCCCCACCATCGCCGCCCGCCGCACCCCGCCGGCGCAGTTGGCGTACGCGGCTGCGCCACGACTGGATGCTGCTGGCCCTGGCCGCCCCCGGCGCCGCGGTCGTGGTGCTGTTCCACTACGTGCCGCTGCTCGGCAACGTCATCGCGTTCAAGGACTATCAGCCCTACCTCGGCATCACCAGTGCGCCCTGGGTCGGCCTGGACAACTTCCGCGTCATCGTCACCTGGGATCCGGCGTTCCGCAACGCGCTGCTCAACACGGTGATCATCGCGCTGATCCAGGTCATCTTCGTGTTCCCGGTCCCCATCGCGCTGGCGCTGGTGCTCAACTCGCTGACCTCCGAACGGATCAAACGAGTGGTGCAGTCCGTGCTGTACCTGCCGCATTTCATGTCCTGGGTCATCGTCGTGGCCATCTTCCAGCAGATGCTGGGCGGCTCCGGCCTGTTGCACACCTGGCTGCGTACCAAGGGCATCGAAGGCCCGGTCATCATCGGCAACCCGGACATGTTCAAGGAACTCATCACCGCCCAGGTCATCTGGAAGGACACCGGCTGGGGAACCATCCTGTTCCTCGCCCCGCTCTCCCGCATCGACCTGTCGCTCTACGAAGCCGCCGCAGCCGACGGCGCGAGCCGGATGCGCCAGCTCTGGCACGTCACCCTGCCCGGGCTGCGCAGCGTGATCGTCCTGCTGCTCATCCTCAAGCTCGGCGACGTGCTGACCGTCGGGTTCGAGCAGATCCTGCTGCAACAGAACGCGGTCGGCGTCGACGCCTCAGAAGTGCTCGACACCTACGTCTACAACAACAGCGTCATAGGCGGGAACTGGGGCGCGAGCGCGGCCGTCGGGCTGGTCAAGGGCGTCATCGGGGTGGGCCTGGTCCTCACCGCCAACAAGGTCGCCCACATGTTCGGCGAGCGCGGGGTCTACCAGTGACGGCCACGGCCCGGAATAGTCGCGTACGAGAGGAGAACATCGTGAGCGCGAGCTCGGTGGCGAACAAGCGGCCGGCGGTGATCAGCCGGGCTGCCGGACGGCGGTACCGCGCGGCCGGTCCAGGCAGCACCCCCGCGTCGATACCCGCCCGCGCCGCCAAGGGACTGCTGCTGCTCATCGCCTGCGCGGTCGTGGTGATGCCGTTCGTCGCGGTGGTCTCCACCAGCCTGGCCGACGACCGGCAGGTCAGCCAGGCCGGCGGTCTGGTCCTGTGGCCGGAGCGGCCGTCGTTCGACGCGTACCGGGCCATCTTCGCCGGTGGTGTGGTGTCCCGGGCGCTGCTGTGTCCGTCGGCATCACGGTCGTCGGCACGCTGCTCAGCCTCGGCTGCACCACCCTGCTGGCGTACGCGCTGTCCCGGCCGGGCAGCTTCGGCAGCAAGCCGCTGCTGATGATGGTGCTGTTCACGCTGCTCTTCACGCCGGGCATGATCCCCAGCTACCTGATGGTCAAAGAACTGCACCTGCTCAACTCCTACTGGGCGCTGATCGTCCCGGCGCTCATCAACGGCTTCAACGTCGTGGTGATGCGGTCGTTCTTCCTGGACCTGCCGCAGGAACTGCTCGACGCGGCGCGCATCGACGGCGCCGGCGAGTGGCAGATGCTGCGCCGGGTGGTCATGCCGCTGTCCAAGGCCGTGATCGCCGTCGTCGGGCTGTTCTACGCGGTCGCCTACTGGAACAACTACTTCTCGGCGCTGCTCTACATCAGCGACGCCACCAAGTGGCCGGTGCAGCTGGTGCTGCGTACCTACGTCGTCGACGGATCCACCATTGGGGTCGACAACAGCCAGATCACCGGCGTGATCCCGCCACCGCAGCAGTCCCTCCAGATGGCCATCCTGGTGGTCTCGCTGCTGCCCATCGTCGTGCTCTACCCGTTCCTGCAACGCCACTTCGCCAAGGGCATCCTGATCGGTGCCGTGAAAGGCTGACTCCGATGAACGCTCCGGTACGCATCGCCATCCTCGGCGCCGGCGGGCGTGGCAGCAGCTACGCCCAATGGGTCGCGCACCATCCCGACCGCGCCCAGGTGGTCGCCGTCGCCGATCCCCGCGACGCGTACCGGGACGCCCTCGCCGACCGGCACGCGGTTCCCGCCGACGCGCGGTACCGCACCTGGCAGGAACTGCTCGCCCAGCCCGGCCGGATCGCGGACGTCGCCGTCATCGCCACCCCCGACCGCGAGCACACCGCCCCGGCCCTGGCGTTGGCCGCTCGCGGCTACCACCTGCTGCTGGAGAAGCCGATCGCGCCGACCGAGGCCGAGTGCCGGGAAGTGGTCGACGCGGTGACGAAGGCGGGCGTGCTGTTCGCGGTCTGCCACGTGATGCGGTACACGCCCTACACCGCGACGGTGAAGAAGGTCGTCGACTCCGGCCGCCTCGGCGAGGTGATCAGCGTGCATCACCTGGAGCCGGTCGGGTTCTGGCATCAGGCCCACTCGTTCGTCCGCGGCAACTGGCGCAACACCGCCGAATCCAGCTTCATGCTGCTGGCCAAATCGGTGCACGACATCGACTGGCTCCAGTACGTGATGGGCCGGCCGATCCACCGGGTGGCCAGCTTCGGCGGGCTGGCCCATTTCACTCGCGAGAACCAGCCGGCCGGTGCGGCGGACCGCTGCCTGGACTGTGCGGTGGAACCGGGCTGCGCCTACTCCGCGCCGCGCATCTACGGTCGCTACCTGGCCGCCGGGGCGACCGGCTGGCCGCTGAACGTCCTCGACCCGGAGCCGACCGAGGCCTCCATCGAGCAGGCACTACGCACCGGACCCTACGGCCGCTGCGTGTACGCGTGCGACAACGACGTGGTGGACCACCAGGTGGTCTCGCTGGAGTTCGCCGGTCAGCGGACCGCGACGTTCACCATGACCGCGTTCAGCGAGCACACGCACCGGCAGACCCGGATCTTCGGCACCCGCGGCGAACTCGCCGGCGACGGTGAGACGGTGCGGGTCTTCGACTTCCTCACCCACACCTGGGAGGAGGTGCCGACGGAGGTCGTCGGTGACGCGACGGCGGGCGGCGGGCACGGCGGCGGCGACGACGCCCTGATGAGCGCCTTCGTCACGGCCGTCGCCTCCGGCGACCCGTCGAGCATCCACAGCGGACCCGCCGATTCGTTGAACCCGCACCTCGCGGTGTTCGCCGCGGAGCGGGCCCGGCTCACCGGCACCCTGGTCACCGTCGGCTGACGGCGTCAGTCGACGGGTTCCTCCTGCTCCGACAGCCACCGGAGGTGGGTCTCCCAGGCGGACTGTTTGGTGGTGCCGAGCGCGGCACCGATCTGCTTCCACGACGCCCCTGCGGCACGGGCGGTGCGTACCGACAGTTGGCGGCCGTAGCCCGCCTTGCGGATCAGCGCCTCGCCCAGGGCGAGCAGTTCGAGCGCCTCGCCCTGGGTCAGCGCCGCCGCCTGCGGGTCGGTCTCGTTGGACCCCGGCGGCGCCAGGGCGTCCCGCCGGCGTAGATCGTCGAAGCGGGCGGTGGCAGTCAGCAGCGTGTGGGAGCGCTCAGCCTCATCGGGTGTCACCTCCCCAGCATTGCGTCAAGTCAGCCTGACGTCAAGGCAACCTGACGGAGGCGAGTCATGATCGCTGGCATCTTGCTGCCGCCGTGGGCTGACCGTGGGGGCCGCCTGCATATCTTGGTCGGGCCGCCGGCCGCTGCCTTGGGTGATCGCGATCGGCGCGGTAGTGGCGATCTGCCTGCTGTGCACCTGCGCCGGCGGGGCGTACCTGCCGCTGCGGCCGCACGACCCGTTCGGCGACCTGCCGGTGGTGCGGCCGACTGCGGTGCTGCGCTGAGCGGTCCACGGCGACCGCGCCGTTGCGCACCCCGGTACCTGGACTATCGAGAAAGGACAGACGCAGCATGTCGCACAGTGAGGCACAGCCCCTCCTCGTCAACCGGATCATGCGGGGCCTAGCCAGCCATCGGGAGGCGGATCAGGCGGCGCAGAACTTCCGGGACTGGCTCCGCGACGAGTGGGCCGGCGACGAGACGCTGTCCCTGGCCTACTGCGTGAACGAGCTGGCCGACGCCTACGAGGCCCTGACGGGCCGATCGTGGCAAGCCGTGTCGATGCCCGACGCGAGCGCCCACATCTGGATGTTCTCGTTCCTCTGCCCTCGTCGAGCCGACCTGGCCGGGCAGGCGTTCGAATACGTGGGAGCGCTGCTGGCGCCGACCGACCGCTTCGCCGCGGTCGCCCGGCAGATCCGGGCGCTGCGTGGGGATTCCGGCTGATAGTTAGTTCTCGTTCACCCTTCCCGACGCAAAGTTGATCCCGAAGCAAGTGCTACGGATAGCGTCTTCCCAGAAAGTTAGTCATCGTTTACAGTGCCGTTGAGGCCGCAGCGCCCTCGACGGCACCTGAGGGGTACGCCGGGCCGCACTCCACCAACACCTGCCCGGTAACGGTTGAAGGAGTACCCCAATGGACACTGCTGACACGCTTGCCGCTCGATGTGCGAAGACCGCTGCCGACCAGACCATCCCCGCTCTCCTGCACCGCAACGCCACCGAGTACGCCGACCGGCCCGCGCTGACCACACTCGACCGTGACGACACCCGTACCTGGGCGGAGCTGCGCGAAGAGGTCGCCGAACTGTCCGGCGGCCTGGCCGAGATCGGGCTGGAGCCCGGCGGCCACATGCTGATCATGATGTTCAGCCGGCCGGAACACTGGCTGATCGACCTCGCCGCCGTGCACCTCGGCGCCGTGCCAGCGACGGTCTACCCGACGCTGAGCACCGATCAGCTGCGCTACCTGGCCGTGCACTGCAACGCCCAGGTGCTCGTGCTCGAAGGCGCGGCCGAGCTGGCCCGCTGGCGCTCGATCCTGCCGGACCTGCCCAACCTGCGCCGCATCGTGCTGGTCGACGAGACCGACCCGGGCGACACCACCGTCGAGACCGTGCAGCTGGCCCAGCTGCGTACCAGCGGCCAGGCGGCGCACCAGGCCGATCCGGGCGCCTTCGAGCGACGGTGGCGTGAGATCCGGCCCGAGCAGCCGGTGACGCTGCTGTACACGTCGGGGACGACCGGCGACCCGAAGGGCGTCGTGCTCAGCCACCACAACGTCGTCTACCAAGCCGTGGTCCTCGAAGCCACCGTGACGGTCCCCGACCACGCCCCGACCGTGGCGTACCTGCCGCTGGCGCACATCGCCGAACGGATGCTGGGCATCTACAACCCCATCTACCGCGCCGGCCACGTGACCATCTGCCCCGACGCCACCAAGCTCATCCCGGCGCTGCGCACCGTCGGTCCTGCCTCGTTCTTCGGCGTACCGCGGATCTGGGAGAAGATGGCCGCCGGCGTACAGGCACAGGTGGGCGCCGCCGAACCGGCGGTCAGGGAGGCCTTCACCGCCGCGAGCGCGGTCACGCTGGAGGCGTACGAGTTGCGCGCCGCAGGCAAGCCGGTGCCCGAGGAACTGGCCGCGCGCGTGGAGAAGGCCGAAGCCACGGTGCTGCGGCCGCTCCAGACGATGCTGGGCCTGCAGAGCATGGTCTGGGCCGGCAGCGGCGCGGCCCCGATCCCGGTCGACGTGCTGCGGTTCCTGGCCGGACTCGGCGTCGACGTGCTGGAAGTCTGGGGCATGACCGAGACCACCGGCACCGCGACCATCAACACCCCGGGACGATTCCGCACCGGAACCGTCGGGCGACCCAACCCCGGCATGGAGGTACGCCTGGCCGAGGACGGCGAGATCCTGGTCCGCGGTCCGTTGGTATGCGCCGGATATCTGCGTGCGGACGGCACCGTCGAGGCGGTCACCGACGCGGACGGCTGGCTGGCCACCGGCGATGTGGGCGTCATGGACGAGGACGGCTTCCTCACCATCACCGACCGCAAGAAGGAACTCATCATCACGTCGAGTGGCAAGAACATCTCGCCGGCCCGCATCGAAGGGCTGCTGCGCGCGCATCCGCTCATCGGTCAGGCCGTCGCGATCGGCGACCGGCGGCCCTACGTGACCGCGCTGATCGTGCTCGACGACGAGGTCGCACCGCTCTGGGCGCGCTCGCAGGGCATCGCCGAACCCAACCTGCCCGGCCTGGCCGCCGACCCGGTGCTGCTCGCCGAGATCCAAGCCGCCGTGAACGCCGCCAACGCCCAGCTGGCGCGACCCGAGCAGGTCAAGTCCTTCCGGGTTCTGCCGTCGAGCTGGACGGCCGAGACGGGCGAGCTGACACCGACACTGAAGCTGCGCCGCCGGATCATCGTCGATCGGTACAGCGAGAACATCGACACGCTGTACGACGCATAGGCGGGTTCTTCGGGCGCCGTGGCCGGGTTCGCCGGCCACAGCGTCTCGCTTTGGCGAGCGACCAGCGTCGCCGGTGCCGCTGGGCCGCTGAGCCGCTGAGCCGCTGGGCCGCTGGGCCGCTGAGCCGCCGGGGCCGCGGTTGGTGATCTCCGGAGGGCTGGACACCCTTCCGGACCCGGGAAAGGTGCGCGGCACTCCGGAGATCACCCCGGGAGCGGACGTCGGTGGAACACCACCCACCTAACCCGACAACGGATAGGTACACAGCGTTCCACTCGCGCGGACGGGGCCGGGGCGCCGACCACGGCGACGCCCCATCGGTGGAACGCGATGCGGGGGCCGGCGGATGCCAACCCCCGCGAAGGGGAGGCTAGAGGCCGAGCGACCGGCCGATCACTTCTTTCATGATCTCCGTGGTACCGCCGTAGATCGTCTGCACCCGAGCGTCCAAGTACGCCTTGGCCACCGGGTACTCCCGCATGTAGCCGTAGCCGCCGTGCAACTGCAGGCAGCGGTCCACGGTGCGCTTCTGCAGTTCGGTGCACCACCACTTCGCCATCGCCGCAGTCTCCGCGGTGAGCGTGGATTCCACCAGGCACCGGTCGACGAACACCCGGCCGAGGCGCAGTTCGGTGGCGATCTCGGCCAGCACGAACCGGTTGTGCTGGAAGCTGCCGATCGGGCGGCCGAAGGCCTGACGCTCCTTGCAGTAGGCGAGGGTCTGCTCGAACACCGTCTCGGCCCCGGCGAGCGCCGCGACGGCGATCGACAGCCGTTCGTAGGGCAGGTTGCGCATCAGGTACGCGAAGCCCTGGCCCTCGACGCCGAGGAGGTTGGCGGCCGGTACGCGTACGTCGGAGAAGAACAGCTCGGCCGTGTCCTGCGCCTTCTGCCCGATCTTGTCGAGGTTCCGGCCGCGTTCGAAGCCGGGTGTGTCCCGTTCGACGACCAGCAGGCTGATCCCCCGATGCCCCGCCGCGGGATCGGTACGAGCCACCACGATGACCAGATCGGCCAGGATTCCGTTGCTGATGAACGTCTTCTGCCCGTTGAGGAGGTAGCTGTCGCCGTCGCGTACCGCAGTGGTCGTGATGCCCTGCAGGTCGCTGCCGGCACCGGGTTCGGACATGGCGATCGCCGTGATGAGCTCGCCCGAGCAGAAGCCCGGCAGCCACCGCTGCTTCTGCTCGTCCGTGGTCAGATCCGTGAGATACGGCCCGATGATGTCGTTGTGCAGGCCGAACGCCGGGCCGCTCGCGCCCGCCCGAGCCAGCTCCTCGGTGAGGATGGCGTTGAAGCGCTGGTCGACGACCCCGCCGCCGCCGTACTGCTCGTCGACGAAGAAGCCCAGCAGACCGGCGGCTCCGGCGGCCCGCCAGACGCTGCGGTCGACGACACCCTCGGCCTCCCAGCGGTCGTGATGCGGGGTGATCTCCTTGCCGATGAACGCGCGTACCAGTTCGGCGAAGGCGAGGTGGTCGGCGGTGAAGATGTCGCGGTTCATCGGGCCATGTCCTTCACTGCTGCGATGAGACGCCGCGGGTCGGACCCCAGCGGCGTGACGTTGAGGATCGTTACTCCGGCGTCGCGATAGGCCTGTACGCGGTCGCGTACGTAGCTCTCCGGCCCGATCAGGCTGGTGCGTTCCAGCAGTTCCGCCGGAACCGCGGCGGCGGCCTCCGTTTTGTGGCCGGCCAGGTAGAGGTCCTGGATGCGGTCGGCCTCGGCGGCGTACCCGTAGCGGCACAGCAGGTCGTGGTAGAAGTTGCGGCCCTTGGCTCCCATGCCGCCGACGTACAGGGCGATCAGCGGCCGGGCCAGGTCGCGCAGTCCGGCCACGTCCGGGCCGATGGCCAGCGGACCGCCCGCGACGACCTCCAGCGGACCGAGATCGGCGGACCGCTTACGCCCGCCCGTCGCCAGCGCCGAACCCCAGACGTCGCCCGCGCGCTCGGGATCGTAGAGGAACGGCAGCCATCCGTCGGCCAGCTCGGCGGTCATCTGGACGTTCTTGTCACCGAGGCTCGCCACGTAGATCGGGATGCGGTCCCGGACCGGGTGAGTGAGGATCTTCAGCGGTTTGCCGAGCCCGGTGCCTTCCCCCTCGGGCAGCGGCAGCTGGTAGATGCCGTCGTTGACCAGCGTCTCGCGTCGCCACACCTGCCGGCAGATCCGGATCACCTCACGGGTCCGCGCGAGCGGCCGGTCGTACGCGACGCCGTGCCAGCCCTCGATCACCTGCGGCCCGGACGCGCCGATGCCGAGGATGGCGCGACCGCCCGACATCGCGTCCAGACCGGACGCCGTCTGCGCGAGCAGTGCCGGGGTGCGGGAGTAGATCGGCAGGATGGCCGAGCCGATCTGCATCCGGGTGGTCTTCGCCGCGAGGTAGCCCATGATGGTCGGGGCGTCGAAGCCGTAGGCCTCCGACACCCAGACGACGTCGAGGCCGTCCTGTTCCCAGGCGGCCACCTCGTCCGCTCCGCCCCGGGGGTCCGTGGCGTACGCCAGTGGTGTCGCGATCCGCATCAGTGCGCTCCTCGTGTCTGGCTGACGGCGCCGGTGCCCAACCAGCGCGCTGAGTGTGTGCCGAGGCCCCAGTCGGTGAGCACGGCTTCGGTGTCCGCCCCGGGCATCGGCGGGCGACCGCCGACCGTCCCCGGTGTCTGCGACAAGCGCGGTGCCACTGCGGGCTGGCGTACGCCGAACCGGTCCTCGAACGTCCCCCGTGCCACCAGGTGCGGATGGTGTTGTGCTTCGGCGAGCGACAACACCGGTGCCACACAGGCATCGGTGCCTTCGAAGACTTTGGTCCACTCGTCGCGTGTGCGTTCGGCGAAGACCTCCGCGAACCGCGTTCGCAGCACCGGCCATCCGGCGATATCGTGCTGGGCCGGCAGGTCTGCGTCGGCCAGCCCGAGCAGCCGGATCAACTCGGCGTAGAACTGGGGTTCCAGCGCGCCGACCGCCATGTGCCCGCCGTCGGCGGTGGCGTAGACGTCGTAGAACGGCGCGCCGCCGTCGAGCAGGTTGCGGCCGCGCTCGGCTTGCCAGGCCCCGCCGGCCAGCATTCCGGCGAACAGCGTGGTGAGGTGGGCCGCTCCGTCGACGATGGCGGCGTCGACGACCTGCCCCCGGCCGGTCGTCCGGGCCACGTGCAGGGCCGCGAGGCAGCCGACGACCAGGTACAGCGAGCCGCCGCCGAAGTCGCCGACGAGGTTGAGCGGGATCTGCGGCGGGCCGCCCGCGCGGCCGATCGGATGCAACGCCCCGGCGACGGCGATGTAGCCGATGTCGTGACCGGCGGCGCGGGCCAGCGGCCCGTCCTGTCCCCAGCCGGTCATCCGCCCGTAGACCAGGCCCGGATTGCGTTCCAGCACGGTCTGCGGCCCGATCCCGAGCCGTTCGGCGACCCCGGGCCGCCAGCCCTCGATCAGGATCGCGGCGCGATCGGCCAGCTCCAGGATCACCTCTGCGCCGTCGGGATGTTTGAGGTCCACGACGACCGACCGCTTGCCCCGGTTGAGCAGGTCCGCCCGCGGATCACCGGCCGCCAGCGCGCCCGGCTCAGGCCGATCGACGTGGATGACATCGGCGCCCAGGTCGGCCAGTAGCATCGCCGCGAACGGGCCTGGCCCGATCCCGGCCAGTTCCAGGACCCGGACTCCGGTCAGCGGGCCGCTCATGAGCCGGACCTCGCCGCGAAGCGGGGCGTACGCCCCTCGGCCAGGCTCGCCAGCGCCTCGCCGAAGTCCGCCCCGGCCAGGGATTCGGTCATGAGCCGGGTGGCATCGGCCGCGGCGACGGCGGCCCCGGTCTCCAGCCCCGACCACACCTGCTGCCGGATCACCGCCATGGACGCCGGCGAGCAGGACGCGGCCAGCTGGGCGGCGTAGGCTTGCGCCTCGGCCAGCACCTCGTCGCGTGGGAGCACTCGTTGCACCAGTCCGATCCGCAGCGCCTCCGCCGCATCGATCTTGCGGCCGGACACCAGCAGATCCAGCGCGTTGCCCACGCCGATCAGCCGGGGCAGCAGCCAGGCGCTGCCGTATTCGGCGATCAGGCCGAGCCGGCTGAACGCGGTCGCCAGGCGAGCCTCCGCCGCCAGGAACCGGATGTCGGCGTACAGGGCGTGGACCAGGCCGAGGCCGGCCGCTCCGCCGTTGATCGCGGCGATGATCGGAGTGCCCAGCGTCATCGGCAGATGCGGTTCGAAACCGAACTCGTTCATCAGCTGATCGCGGTTGCCGCCGTCGAGCAGCGCGTGCAACGACTCCGGGTCGGCGCCCGAGCAGAACCAGTCGCCCGCGCCGGTGACGACGATCGCGCGTACCGCCGGATCCGCGTCGGCGGCCGACAACGCCGCGTAGTAGGCGCGGAACATGTCCAGCGTCATCGCGTTCCGCCGATCGGGCCGGTCGAACCAGATCGTGCGTACGCCGGCGTGGGTGGCGGCCCGCAGACCGCTTCCGGCCGGTTCGGCCGCCGGCAGGGATATGGTCATCGGCGCATCCTTACGACATTTGACATTTGATACTCTTACGTCCGTGGCGGAGCGGAGCAAGGGTCAGGACGTTTCATATCCGCAGCTGTCCGAGACGGTGGCGAGCCTGCTGCGCGACCGGATCATGTCCGGCCAGCTGCGCCCCGGCGAGCGGATCCGGCTCGAAGAGGTGGCCCAGGAGACCGGGCTCAGCATCACCCCGGTACGCGAGGCGCTGCTGATGCTGCGCGCGGAGGACATGGTCGAGCTGCAGCCGCGTCGCGGCCACGTGGTCGCACCACTGTCCCGGCAGGACATCCTGGACGTGTTCGCGCTGCAGGGCGACATCGCCGGCGAACTCGCCTCCCGGGTCGCCGTCACGATCACCCAGGACCAGCTCGACGATCTGCGGCAGCAGCACGAGCGGTTGCGCCGCGCCGCTCAGGCCCGGCAGATCAGCCGGGTCGAGCAGCTCGAGTTCGAGTTCCACCGCAGCATCAACCGGCTGGCCGACGCGCGCAAGCTGTCCTGGCTGCTGCGCACGGTGACGCGCTACACGCCGTCGCGGTTCTACGCGGCCAACCCGGAGTGGCGGGCCGCCATGATCGCCGACCACGAGGCGCTGCTGATCGCGCTCGAGGCCCACGACCCGGCGGCCGTCGAGCCGATCATGGCCCGCCACTTCACCGACGGCGCCCAGCGATTGGTCAAGCATCTCGACGGGCTGGGTGTGTGGAGCGACCGTGCCGCCACCTGAACATCACCAGTGACGTACGCATCGCCGACGCCGCGGGTTGCAGCGTCATCAGGTCGATCGGCGGCCGGAACCGCTGCCAGGTCACCGACATGGGCCGGCTGAACTCCCGCAGGCCGTCCGCGCCGTGGACCCGCCCGAAGCCGGAGTCGCCCACGCCGCCGAAGGGCAGCGACGGCACACCGGCGTACCCGAGCACTGAATTGACCGACACCGCGCCGGCCCGAAGCTGCGCCGCGAGAGCCAGCCCACGACGACGATGGCGGGTGAAGATCGCGCCGGACAGACCGTAGGCGGTCGCGTTGGTCCGGCGCAGCGCCTCCTCGGCGTCGGCCACCGGATTGACCACCAGGACCGGGCCGAAGGTCTCGTCGGTGACCGCCGCGCTGTCCTCGGGGACGTCGGTCAGCACCACCGGCTCCACGAACGGCGGCCGCACCGAGGCGGCGTCGCCGACCAGCGCCCGCGCACCGCGGTCGATCGCGTCAGTGATGTGGCGCAGCACGATGCCGGGTTGCGTGGGCGTGGTCATCGGCCCGTAGGGCGCTTCCGGTTCGGCGCCGGGCCGGACCTTCCGCGCCAGTTCCGCAAGCTTGGCCACGAACGGCTCGTACACGGCCTGCTCGACGTAGACGCGCTCGACTCCGGCGCAGGTCTGCCCGGCGTTGCCCAGACCGCCGAACACCGCGGCTTGGGCGGCGGCGTCGAGATCAGCGTCGGCCGTGACGATGAGCGCGTCCTTGCCGCCGCCCTCGATGACGACCGGGGTCAACCGCTCGGCGCAGGCGGCCATCACGGCACGCCCGGTCGCCGCCGACCCGGTGAACGCGATCTTGTCGACCGCCGCACGGCACAGCGCCGCCCCGGTCGTGCCGTCGCCGGTGACGACCTGCAGAACCGGCCGGTCCGGCAGCAGCTCGCTCCAGCACTGCGCCAGCCACACACCGACACCGGGAGTGAACTCGCTGGGCTTGAAGACCACCGCGTTGCCGGCGGCCAGCGCGTGCGAGACGGCCCCCATCGGCGTGTAGACCGGATAGTTCCACGGCCCGATCACGCCGACGACGCCGAACGGCACGTACGTCACCGAACTGGCCTGATTGAACGCGAGCATGCCGGAGGACACCGACCGCCGCTTCAACACCCGCCGGGCATTGCGCGCCGCCCAGTCCAGGTGCTCGACCGCCAGCATCACCTCAAGCTGCGCCCCCGCGAGCGACTTGCCGGTCTCCGCGCGGATCAGCTCGGCCAGCTCGTCGATCCGACTCGCGATCAGCGACTTGTACGCCAACAGGTGCCGCCGCCGTTCGCGCGCCGGAAGGCCGGCCCACCAGCCGGCCGCGTCGCGTGCTCGCTCGACGGCCGCGTGCACCGCGGCTTCGTCGGCGATGTCGTAGTCGGCGCGAGACTCACCGGTTATCGGGTCCACGACGTGGAGCCGACGAGGGTGCTCAACGAGGGACGTCATCGGCGGCCTCCTGACATTTGATATTCGATAGTCTAGCCTTGCTGTCAACCCCTGAGCGACGCTGGAGGTACAGCTGTGGAATGGACCGACGAGCAACGGTCACTCGTCGCGGCGGTGCAGGATTTCTGCCGCCGCGAGGCCGGAACCCGTGAGCAGCGGCAGAAACTGACCAATGGCGGCCGGGAGAACCACAGCCCAGAGCTGTACCGCAAAATGGCCGACCTCGGCTGGCTCGGCCTGTCCCTGCCGGAGGAGTTCGACGGCGGCGGCGCGGGCATGGTGGAGCTGTGCCTGTTCCTGGAGGAGACCGCCCGGGCGATGGCCCCCATCGGCGGCTTCACCACGTCGATCATCGTCGCCGCGACCTATGAGCGATTCGGGTCGCTGGAGCAGAAGAAGCTCATCCTGGGCGGCGTCGCCCAGGGCGCGATCGAGGCCGTGGCGATGTCCGAGCCGGAAGCCGGCTCCGATGTGGCCAACCTGAGCTGCCGCGCCGAGCGACACGGCGACGGATTCATCGTCAACGGCCAGAAGACGTGGTGCTCCAACGCCCATCTCGCCGAGCACATCCTGCTCGTCGCGCGTACGTCGGGGCGGGCCGGCGATCACAACGGGCTGACCATGTTCCTCGTCCCCGCCACCACGCCCGGACTGACCGTCTCCGGCATCGACACCATGGGCGGCCGGGAGGTCAACGACCTCTACTTCGCCGACTGCGTACTGCCGGCCGACGCCGTGGTCGGCCAGATCGATCAGGGCTGGCGGCAGCTGATGGCCGGGCTCAACATGGAACGGCTGATCCTGGCCAGCGTCATGCTGGGCACCGCCCAGCGCGCGTTCGACGACGTCGTGGAGTACGTCAAGAACCGGCGCCAGTTCCGCAAGCCCATCGGCTCGTTCCAGGTGATCCGGCACCGCCTGGCCGACCTGGCCACCGAGATCGAATGCGCTCGCCTCCTGGTCTACAACACGGCGGCGCAGGTCGACCGGTCCCCGACCACCGTGCTGCCCCGGGAGAGTTCGATGGCCAAGCTCAAGGCCACCGAGACCGCCCGCCGCGTCACCCTGGACGCGATGCAGATGATGGGCGGCTACGGCTACGCCACCGAGTACGACATGGAACGCCTGGTCCGGGCCTCGGTGGTGTCCACCGTCTACGGCGGCACCAGCGAGATCCAGCGCGAGATCATCGCGAAGACCTACGGGCTGTCCGACCAGTTGCAGTAATCCACGATCAGCTCCTGGCCGGCGAGTGTTCGACACACTCGCCGGCCATTCCTGAATGGAGGCAGAGCATGGAACTGTCCGTCAAACAGCGCGCCGCCCTGGCGAGCATCTGCGACACGTTCGCCCCCGGCGACGGAGCCGGCCTGCCGTCGGCCAGTGAGATCGGCGCGGTCGACATCATGGCCGCGCTGGTCCTGCACAATCCGCGTACGGCTGAGGTGAAGCAGTTCTGCCAGCTGCTGAACGTCTGGGACTCCCCCGCCACCCAACTGCTCCTCGGTGGCGGCGCGCGACGGTTCTCCCAGCAGACCCAGCAGCGCCGCGAGCAGATGCTGCTCGCCCTGGCCGACTCCGGCATGACCCGCAAACGCGCCATCTTCCAAGCCCTCAAGGGCGCTGCCACGCTGTCCTACTACATGGCACCCGGAGCTACCGGTCACTCGCCACTGTGGGACGCCATCGGCTATCCCGGCCCGCTCGGCACCCGGGCCGACGCCGCCGAGCCCCCACTGACTCCCCTTCGCCCGGCCGGGGCGACCACTCTGGACTGTGACGTCGTCATCGTCGGGTCGGGCGCCGGCGGCGGCACGGCTGCGGCCGTCCTCGCCGGCCACGGGCTGGACGTGATCGTGGTGGAGAAGGGCGAGTACTACGACGACAAGGACTTCGACGGCGGCGAGCTGTCCGGGCTCTCCCGCCTGTACGCACCCGGCCCCGCCGCCACCGCCGAAGGTCAGCTGAGCCTGCTTCAGGGGCAGTGCCTCGGCGGTGGAACCGTCGTCAACTACACGACCTCGTTCCGCACCCCGCCCCGCGTACGCGAAGAGTGGGCGGCGTCGGGCGTACCGCAGTTCGCCACCGACGAATACGACCGCAGCCTCGACGCGGTGTGGTCACGGCTCGGCGTCAACCGCGACCACGGCCAGATCTCCTCCCGCGACGTACTGATGGAACGCGGACTGGCCAAGCTCGGCTGGCACGTCGACGAGATGCCCCGCAACGTCGACGGCTGCGACAACGGTGTCGAATGTGGCCGGTGTGGGCTCGGCTGCCGCCTCGGAGCCAAGCAGTCCACCGCCAAGACCTGGCTCGTCGACGCCCAGCAGTCCGGCGCGCGGCTCATCGTCGGCGTCGACGTACGCACCATCACCCTCCAGGCCGGCCGGGCTACCGGCATCGTCGGGCGTACCGCCGACGGGCATCCGGTGATCATCCACGCCCGTGCCGTGGTGGCCGCCGCCGGCAGTGTGCAGACGCCGGCCCTGCTCCGCCGGTCCGGACTGACCAACCCGAACATCGGCCGCCACCTGCACCTGCACCCCGCGACCGGCGTGTGGGGCGTGTTCGACGAGGAAGTCCGCCCCTGGGAGGGCGGCATCCAGACCCGGTACTCCACCGAGCACGCCGACCTCGACGGCCACGGCTACGGCGTCATCTACGAGACCGCCGCCACCAACCCGGCCACCGCCGTGTCGTTCATGAGCTGGACCGGCGCACAGGCCCATCTGGACCAGATGCGGTCGCTGCCGAACCTCAGCGGGGTCGGCATCATCACCCGGGACCGCGACAGCGGACAGGTCAAGGTCGGCAGCGACGGCGAACCGGTGGTGCACTACCGCCTGTCCGCGTACGACGCGGCGCACATGCGGGCCGGGATCGAGGGCGGCGCCCGCATCGTCGAGGCGGCCGGCGCCCGCCGGCTCTTCTCCGGCCACCAGCGCGGCACGATCTGGGAACGCGGCACGAGCTCCATCGACGACTTCATCCGGCAGACCGACGCCTTGGGCACCGCGCCCGGCCAGATCGCCATGGCCGCCCTGCACATCATGGGCGCGGCCCGGATGGGCGGCAGCCCGGCGACCTCGGCCGCCGGGCCTGACGGCGCCACCTGGGAGGTCCCGAACCTGGTCCTCGCCGACGCGTCCACGTTCCCGGCGTCGTTGGGCGTCAACCCGATGATCTCCGTGGAGGCCATCGCGTACATGAACGCCCAACGACTCGCCGCCGGGCTCTGACCCGCGTTACTCGAACAGCTCGCCCCGGTCGGCCTTCTCGACCAGCAGCCGGGGCGGGCTGAACCGGTCGCCGTAGCGCTCCGCGAGCACCCGCGCGCGGGCGACGAAGCCGGGCAGCCCGCCTTCGTACTGGTTGATGTACTGCAGCACGCCGCCGGTCCAGGCCGGGTAGCCGATGCCCAGGATCGAGCCGACGTTGGCGTCGACCACCGAGTCCAGCACGCCTTCCTCGAGGCACCGCACCGACTCGACCGCCTCGATGAACAGCATCCGTTCCTTGAGGTCCTCGAAGGGGGTGTCGAGGTTCGTCCCGCCGAAGTTCTCCCGCAGACCCGGCCACAGCCCGGCCCGCTTGCCCTCGCGGTAGTCGTAGAACCCGGCGCCGCCCGAACGTCCAGGCCGGCCGAAGTCGTCGATCATCCGGTCGATGACCGCGTCGGCGGCGTGCGGCTGCCAGGCGCCACCGGCGGCGACCGTCGCCGCCGCCGTCTCCTGCCGGATCTTGCGCGGCAGGGTCAGCGTCAGCTCGTCCATCAGCGCGAGCACCGGCGCCGGGTAGCCGGCCTGGCTGCTGGCCTGCTCGATGCTGGCCGCCGGGATCCCCTCGGCCAGCATCGCCACGCCCTCGTTGGTGAACGTGCCGATGACCCGGCTGGTGAAGAAGCCGCGGCTGTCGTTGACGACGATCGGCGTCTTGCGCAGCCGATGCACGACGCCCAGCGCCCGCTGCAGCGTGGCCTCGCTGGTCCGCTCGCCGCGGATCACCTCGACCAGCGGCATCTTGTCCACCGGTGAGAAGAAGTGCAGACCGACGAACTCGTCCGGCTTGCTGACGCCCTCGGCGAGCAGCGTGATCGGCAGGGTCGACGTGTTGGACGCGATCAACGCGTCCGGTGCGACCTGCTCGATCTCGGCGTACACCTTGTGCTTGAGGGCGGGGTCCTCGAAGACCGCCTCGATGACGAGGTCGACGCCGGCCAGGTCGGCGAGGTCCTCCGTCGCGTGGATCCGGTCCAGCAGCGCGTCCTTCTCGTCCGGTGTGGACACACCCCGGGCGACCGCCTTGTCGAGCAGCCCCACCGAGTACGCCTTGCCGCGCAGCGCCCCCTCGACGGTCACGTCCTTGAGCACGACCTGCATGCCCGCACGCGCGCACACGTACGCGATCGCGGCGCCCATCATGCCCGCCCCGATGACGGCAACCCGCTGGATGGGCGGGTGGCCCTCGCCGCGGTCGCGCGACCCGGCCGTCTGCACGTCGAAGAAGAGCGCCTTGATCATGTTCTTCGAGATCTGGCCGGTGGCAAGTTCCGTGAAGTACCGGCCCTCGATGGTGAACGCGGTGTCCAGGTCGACCTGCGCGCCCTCGACGGCGGCGGCGAGAATGTTGCGCGGCGCTGGATAGGGCGCGCCCTTGAGCTGCTGACGCAGGATGGCGGCCATCGCCGGCAGCTGCGTGGCGAGCGCCGGAGTGGACGGAGTTCCGCCGGGCATCTTGTAGCCCTTGCGGTCGTACGGCTGTGTCGCGTCGGGGTTCGCCGCGATGAACGCTCGGGCGGCCGCCATCATCGCTGCCTCGTCGGCGGCGAGTTCGTCGACCAGCCCGTTCGCCAGGGCGTCCTGCGGCCGCCGCCGCTGTCCGCGTACCAGCCAGTTGAGCAGTGCGTCGGCCACCCCCAGGAGCCGCACGGTACGCACGACGCCGCCGCAGCCGGGCAGTAGACCGAGGGTGACCTCGGGAAAGCCGATCTCGATCGCCGGGTTGTCGAGCACGACGCGGTGGTGGCAACCCAGGGCGAGTTCCAGCCCGCCGCCGAGGGCCGACCCGTTGACGGCGGCCACGACCGGACGCCCGAGCGTCTCCAGCCGGCGCACCGCGTCCTTGAGCATGCGGGTGTTGGCCGTGGCGGACTCGGCGTCGGCCGGCGTCAGCCGCATCAGCGACTCCAGGTCGCCGCCGGCGAAGAAGGTCTTCTTGGCGGAGGTGAGGATCACGCCGGTGATCTGGTCACGCTCGGCTTCGAGCCGGTCCACCGTCGCCACGAGGCTTGCCCCGAACTCGTCGTTCATCACGTTCGCCGAACGCCCGGGGTGGTCGAGGGTGAGCAGCACGATGCCGTCGTCGCCGCGCTCCCACCGGATTGTGTTGACCATTCGTGACTCCTCAGATTCGTTCGATGACGGTCGCGATGCCCATGCCGCCACCGACGCAGAGCGTGGCGAGCCCGTAGCGACCACCGCGGCGCTCCAGCTCGTCGAGAAGCGTGCCGAGGATCATGCCGCCGGTGGCTCCCAGCGGGTGTCCCATCGCGATGGCGCCGCCGTTGACGTTGACGATGTCCATGCTCAGGCCCATGTCGGCGACGAACCGCAGGACCACGGCCGCGAACGCCTCGTTCATCTCCACGAGGTCCAGGTCCGCCACGGTGAGGCCGGCCTTGGCCAGCGCCTTGCGGGTGGCCGGGGCCGGGCCGGCGAGCATGATCGTCGGATCGGCGCCGCTGAGCGCCGTGGCGACGATGCGCGCCCGCGGTGTCAGGCCGGCGGCCTTCCCGGCCGCCTCGCTGCCCACGACCACCAGCGAGGCGCCGTCGACGATGCCGGACGAGTTGCCCGCCGTGTGGACGTGGTTGATGGCCTCGACCCAGTGGTACTTCTGCAACGCCACGGCGTCGAAGCCCGCCTTCTCGCCGATGCCGGCGAAGGACGGGCGCAGCGCGGCGAGGCCCTCGGCGGTCGAGTCCGCCCGGATGTGCTCGTCACGATCGAGCACGGTCAGCCCGTTGCGGTCCCGCACCGGGACCACCGAACGGGCGAAGTAGCCGTTGGCCCACGCCTTCGCCGCGCGGGCCTGCGACTGCAGCGCGTATCCGTCCACGACGTCGCGGTCGTAACCGTCGAGGGTCGCGATGAGGTCGGCGCCGATGCCCTGCGGTACGAAGCCGGTGTCGAAGTTGGTCTCCGGGTCCTGCGCCCAGGCTCCACCGTCGGAGCCCATCGCGACCCGGGACATCGACTCGACGCCGCCGGCGAGCACGAGATCCTCCCAGCCCGACCGCACCTTCTGCGCGGCGACGTTCACCGCCTCCAGGCCCGACGCGCAGAACCGGTTGAGCTGCATTCCCGCCACCGTGTCGGGCAGCCCCGCGACGAGGGCGGCCGTCTTGGCGATGTCGGATCCCTGATCGCCCAGCGGGGACACCACCCCGAGCACGATGTCGTCGATCACCTGTGGGTCCAGGCTCGGCAGCCGCCGCAGGGTCTCCTCGATCAGACCCACGACAAGCGAAACCGGCTTAACCCCATGCAGCGATCCGTTCGGCTTTCCCCGGCCGCGTGGTGTGCGCAGCGCATCGTAGATGAACGCCTCGGTCGTCATGGCCAAGCTCCTTGCTGCTCACCCGAATGCGAATTCCGCCTAACTTTCGTTGAGCCCGCCGCCGGTTGTCAAGCGGTCCGCGTGCCCGAAGCCCGCTGGCCGCCCTCGGCCTCGCCGATCTATAGCGGGCGAGAAGTCGGCTGGCTGTCGCGACCTTTCCGCGAGGTGGCGCTAACGTATACGGGTGCGACCAGCAGCCAGCGGCGAAGCCCCCGTAGCGACCAAGCGGCCCAAGGACCGCAAGGACCGCATCGCGCTGGCCGGCGCCGAGCTGTTCTGCGAGCGGGGATATCACCGCGTCTCCGTCGACGAGATCGCCGCCGTCGTCGGCATCAGCGGCCCCGCCGTCTACCGGCACTTCCCCAACAAGTACGCGATCCTCGTCCACGCCACCCGGGAGGTCGTCGGCGCGCTGCTCGGCGCGACCGCCGACCCGCAGGCGACCACCGCCGAGGGCGTCCTGAACGAGCAGCTCGCCGCGCTGGCCGGCGTCGCGGTCGGCAAGCGGCGCGTGGCCGGGCTCTACCAATGGGAACGCCGCTACCTCACCCCCGAGCATCGGCGCGAGTTCGCCGCCATCCTGGCGACCCTGGTCGGCCGCCTCGCCGGGCCCCTGCGCGAGCTACGGCCCGAGCTGACCGCCGGGCAGGCCGACCTCCTGGTCAACGCGGCGCTCAGCGCGTTCGGCAGCGTGTCCACCCACCGCGCCACGGCGACCGGCACCGAACACCTGCTCACCCGGATCGCCTGGACGCTCCTGCGGGCGGACGCGCCCCAGTCGCCGCCATCGGAGCAGACCACCCCGCCCACCACAGCGGTACGCCCGTCATCGCGCCGTGAACTGCTGCTGACCGAGGCCATCCGGCTGTTCCACCGCCACGGCTATCACGCCGTCGCCGTCGAGGACATCGGCCGCGCCGCCGGGATGCAGGCCTCCAGCGTGTACCGATACTTCCCCAGCAAGGCCGACCTGCTCGCGGCCGCCTACTACCGGGCCACCGACCGCCTCGGCGGCGCCACGACCGCCGCGATCGCCGAGGCGACCGATCCCGTCGACGCCCTGCACCGGGTCGTGCACGCGTACGCCGCCTTCGCCTTCGCGCAGAGCGATCTGGTCGCGGTCTACCTGGCGGAGAACAACAACCTGCCCGACGAGGACCGCCACCAACTCCGTGGAGCACAGCGGTCGAACGTCGAGGAATGGGTGCAACTCGTCGTCGCCGTACGCCCGGAGCTGCCGGTCGCCGACGCGCGCGTACTCGTGCACGCCGTGCTCAACGTCATCACCGACATCGGCCGGCTCGGCCGCTTCGACAGCGCCGCCGGCTACGACGAGCAGACGGCCCGCCTCGCCCTCACGGTGCTGCAGGCCTGAAGCAGCCGACCCCGGCCGGGACTTCGAGGGCGTACCGGGTGCTGTGATTGACTAGCAGGCATGGTCTTGTGTCCGCCCACGTCGGCTCGAGGGATGCTGTGACCACCGGGCCGACGGCGGCCACCCGACCGCGCAACCGCAAGCAGGTCATCGTCGACGCGGCCGGTCAGGTGTTCAGCGAACGCGGCTATCACGCGGCGTCCATGGAGGAGATCGCCGCCGTCGTGGGGATCAGCGCGGCCGCGCTGTACCGGCACTTCCCCAACAAGTACGCCCTGTTCGCCGAGTGCGCCAACATCATGGTGGACAAGCTCGTCGCGGCGGTCGACGACTGGGGCCCCGAGGCGGAACTGCGGGACGTGCTCGTCGCCCTCACCCGGGTGACCGTCTCGCATCGTGCGTCGGGCGGCCTCTACCGATGGGAGGCCCGTTACCTCGAACGCGAGGACCGACGCCGCCTGCGGACGAAGTTCGGGCACGTCGTGGGCCGAGTGACCGAACTGGTCCGGCGCGAGTACCCGTTGCCCGACGAACGTCTGCGAGCCGTCGCCGCCCTCGGTGTGATCGGGTCCATCACGATGCACCACACCTCGATCGCCCAGCGGCGTACCGAGGAGCTGTTGCTGGCCTCCGCGACCCAGGTCGTCGCGACCGATCCGACGGCGGTCGCGGGCACCGCGCGGCAGGTCGAACTGCCCGCCCAGCCCGTGCCGCGTACGCGACGCGCCGAGATCCTCGCGGCGGCCATCCCGTTGTTCGCCCGGGACGGGTTCGCCAACGTCACGAACGCGCAGATCGCTCAGGCGGTGGGACTCGCGCCGTCGGCGATCTACCGGCAGTACCCCGGCAAGGTCGACATCCTGGTCGCCGCCTGCCTGCAAGCGGCGGCACTGCTCGAACAGGCCGTGGAACGCAGCCTCCATCAGGCGACCGATCCCCGGCAGGCCGTCGTCGCGCTGGCAGCGGCGTACGTGGCCTATTGCTTCGAGCACAACGCGCTCAACAGCGTCGCCGAAGCCGAGGTCGCCGGCCTGCCGGCGGATCTCCAGCGGCCGGTGATCCTCGCCCAGCGCGAACACATCGCCGTCTGGGAGCACCAACTCCGGACGGTACGCCCGGAGCTGGACTCCCGGCAGGCTCGGCTCCTGGTCCACGCCGGCTTCGGCGTGGTGGTGGAGGCCGGGCGTGCACTGCGCTGGCAGGACGCGCCCGGCCATCGGGACGCGGTCACCGCCTTGGTGACCGGCGCCCTGACGCTGTGAACGGGCAGACTCTGTGATCGGGCGCCGGCTCAGGCGCCGGGCCGGTTCCCCACCGGGATGGTGATCGGGGTGTAGCTCGTCGACGTGCCGTTGTTGAGGAACAGCATCGCCAGGCCGCGGATGAACTGGTCGAAGAGGGAGAAGCCCTCGGGCATGACCGGAGACAGCCCCTCGCGGAACAGCACGTACGCCGGCCAGCCGACCTCGATCACGCCCCGCGAGATGAAGTCCCGCGGCAGCTTCAGCCAGTTGCCGATCTTGTCGCTGAGCACGTACCGGGAGAACTCCCGCTGGAATCCCTTGGTCACGCCCAGGTCGACCGACGAGGTCAGGTTCAGCAGGATGTTGGCCAGGTCGATGCCCTCCGGCGTCGCGCCGAGCAGCGGCGTCAGCACGTACTGCGACTGCTCGTCCGCGGCGGCCCAGGTCGCCGGGATGAACTCGTCCCGCACGCCCAGCAGGTGCAGCGCGACCTGCCACATGTGCAGGTACGCCGCCTCCTCCGCCGCCGACATCTTCAGCCCGTAGCTGCGCCACTCCAGCAGCTTGCGGTGCACGTAGGTGCCCAGGCTGTGGAAGGTGATCAGGATGTCGCCGTTGCTGATCGGGATGGGGTTGTCCGTGACGGCCCGCCACGCCGCCGACTGCGGCAGCAGGTGCCGCACCGCCGCGTGGGTCAGGCGGGTCTTGGTGGAGGTCACCACGAAGTGGCCCGTGGGCTTGAAGGCGTCGACCGCGCTGAGGTCATAGCCGTAGGTGAAGGTCTTGGCCGCCCGCATCTTCATGCCGGCGCCGCCCTCGGACCAGTAGACGTTGCGGGCCTCGCGCGGGATCACCGTGCTCATGATGCCGCTGCCCAGTCCGTACAGCAGGAACAGGTACATGCTCATGCGCTTGTTGAACTGGGCGGCGAGGTCCAGCTTGGCCTGGTCCGCCCACGACGGCAGCTTGTTGTACGTCGTGAGGTAGCTGGTGAGCTGGGCGGGCAGGCCGCTGGGCAACGGGTCGCCGTTCTTGACCCACGACTGGAACGCGGTGTTGACCCCCGGGATCTGATTGCTGTCCAGCAGCGACGCGAGCAGCGGGTCGGTGGCGTCGTCCCAGACGTCCCACGGGTCGGTGACCGTGTCGGTCCCGGCGATCGAGTTGGCGGACGACCACGCCCATGCCTTCGGAGCTTCCGTCGCAGCTACCAGACCCAGCGCGGCACCGAGGGTCAGGATGCTTCTTCTGCTGAGATTTTGCATTCGCGCACCTACCTACCGGTCGGCCGGACGTTGCCTTGAGCACCGGCTTGTGGCAACGATACGAGCAGGTTTCAAGTCATCCGGTCATGTGATTTTCTATTAACATAGAGGAGGGTGACTCGACCGGCAAGAGGGCATGTTCGATGTGATTGCCATCCATCGGCTTCGAGCTGAGACCGCTGCTGGCGGAACCGTCCTCAGCCGAAGGTCAGCACGGGTTTGACCGCCGTGCCGTCGCGCATCCCGGCCACGGCGACGCCGATGTCCTCGAAGGCGAACGTCGTGACGAGGCGATCCACAGGGAACAGGCCACGCTGGTAGAGACCGACCAGCTCGGGGATGAAGCGCGCCGGGTCCACATCCCCCTCGATCACCCCGTGCACCCGGACGCCCTTGGTGAGCAGGCTCATCACGTCGAACTCGACCTTGGCGCCGATGCCGAGCAGGGCGAGTTCACCCCTCGGCCGCAGGGCGGCGACGGCCTGCCGGAGCACGTCCGACCGGCTAGTGGTGTCCACGACGTACTGCGCACCGCCACGGGTCAGATCGAGCACAGTGGAGACGAAGTCGCCGTCCGCTGTTGGATCCAGGACGGCCGTGGCGCCCAACTCCGTGGCCAGCGCGCGGCGCGAAGCGACCGGCTCGACGACGATGACCGGATCGCAGCCCACCACGACGGCGGCCATGAGCGTACTGAGCCCCACCCCGCCGGCCCCGATCACCATCAGCGAGCTGCCCGGCTCGGGACGCAGCCGGTTGACCACCGTCCCGGCGCCCGTCTGCACGCCACAGCCCAACGGCGCGGCCACCGTAGGCGGCAGATCGGCGGGTACCCGGATTGTGTTGCGCGCATGGGTGATCGCGTACGTTGCGAAGCTCGACTGGCCGAAGAACGCGCCGAACACGGGCGCCCCGTCGCGCGACAGCGCAGTGGTGCCGTCGGCCCGGCCGCCGCCGGTGTTCAAGATCCGCTGGGCGTGGCAGTAGGCCGGGTGGCCGGCCACGCACTGCTCACACCGGCCACAGCTGTCGAAGGTCAGGCAGACGTGGTCACCTACCGCGAGACCCGCCACCTGCGCGCCGACCGCCTCGACCACGCCGGCCCCCTCATGCCCGAAGACCATCGGGGTACGCCGCCGCGGCCAGCCGGCCTGCATACCGAGGTCGGTGTGGCACACACCCGCGGCGGTCATCCGGACCAGGACTTCGTCGGGCCGGGGCGCTTCCAGGTCCACCGCCTGAACGACGAAGGGCCCGCCCGGAGTCTCCGTGACGGCAGCTCGGATCTGCATGATCGGCTCCTCCGCGTCGGCCGGGCTCAGGCGACCCGCTCGAGCACGAAGTAGAAGAACGGGCCGTCGTCGGCGAAGTGCTTGCCGTTCATGATCCCCATGAGCGTACGGTCGTCGACTCGCTTGAAATGGTCGAAGATCGGCTGGCCGTCGTACACCATCGTCGCGGTCGACTCACCCCGGAACTCGACCGTCCACAAGCTTGCCTCGCCCTTGCCCAGCACCTTGTTGGAGTACAGCTCGCCGTCGTCGTCCCGGCAGATCAGCGGCTTGACGTCCTTGCGGCTCACGAAGGTCTTGCCGAACCATCGCGCCTGGTCCAGCTGCCCGTTGATCGGGTGCCCGGTGTCGAACTCGCCGCCCTTCCACTCGCCGAAGATCTCCTCGGGACGGACCGTGTCCAACGCGGACCAGATCTCGTCGAGCTCGGCGGCCGAGACCCGGCCGTCCTGTCGGCGCAGTTCGGCGAATCTGTCCCGGGCCTTGTTCGCGTCCATGACGGCGTCCTCTCGCTGGCGTCTCGCAGATGTCTCGCGGAAGTCTCGCTGGTGTCTCGCTTGTCGCAGCGGCACTCGAAGCCGGCGGCGCCGGATTCTGGGGCAGAGGATAGACAGCCGACGGCCCTTGACACGAGCGGCGTCGTTGCCGACCCTGCTTGCGAGGTGGTCACGATGGCTGGTGGCGGTCGGTACCGATGGTTGCGTCGCATCGAGGCGCTCGATCCCGTGCACGACCATCACGAGATCTACCGGATCTCGACGGGCTTCGAGTTCCCGTTCGACTATCAGCGGGCGCTGGAGTTCGCGCTGTTCCGCACGTACTGCGTACCGAGCATCTCGGCGCTGCTCGAGGCGACCGGCGAGTTCCGGCTCCGCCCGCAACAGCGGTACGACGACACCGCGTTGCTGATGGCCGAGATGGTCGAGCACGGCTACGACTCGCCACGCGGCAAGCAGGCGCTGCGCGCGGTCAACCGGGCCCACTCCGCGTACGCGATCTCCAACGACGACATGCGCTATGTGCTGTCCACCTTCGTCTACGAGCCGATCGAGTGGCTGGAACGCTTCGGCTGGCGACCGCTGCACGAGCACGAGCGGCTGGCCGCGTTCCACTACTACCGCGCGGTCGGTGCTCGGATGGGCATCCACGACGTGCCGGACGACTTCGACGCGTTCTGGGACTTCAAGCGCGAGTACGAGCGCACGAGGTTCCGCTATGACCCGACCAACGAGCGCGTCGGCACGTACACCCTGGACCTGTTCGCGTCCTGGTATCCCGCGCCGTTGCGCCGCGCCGCCCGGCTCGGAGTGCTGGCGCTGCTGCCCGTCGAGCTGCGTACCGCGTTCGGCTTTCCGGCCGCGCCGCGCTGGGTGTCCGCGATCGTCGACGGCGGCTTGCGTACGCGGGCCGCTGCGGTTCGGCTGCTGCCACCGCGTACCAAGAGCAAACTGACCCGCGCACCGCGAAACCGCACGTATCCCGGCTATCCCGAGGGATACCAGCCCGCGGACCTGGGCGCTCCGCCACCACCGCCCGACCTCGACCCGAGCTGGCTGGCCCGCCCGGACGACCGCCGATGAGGGCCTAGCCGGGGAGTTCGACCGCCACGGCGACGGTGCTCGTGCTGGCCGCCTTCGCCGCGAGGGCGCCGATGTCGAGTCGGTGACCGACGCGATCGGCGACCGCTCCGGCGGCGAGCCGTAGGTCGGCGACGGACGACCCGAACGCGGCCGACGCGGCCTCCAGCAGACGCCGACGGGCCACCGCGACAGCCACCCGCACGGTCGTCACCTGGTGGTACGCCGCATCGGGCGGCGCATCGCCCAGCGCGACGTCGACCCGCTCCCGCGGCACGGACAGCTCCTGCGTGATCAGCGTGACCGACGTGGCCAGCGCCTCCCTTGAGGTGGCGCGCGGAACCACGAGTGTCACCGTCCAGTCCGGGTGGACCTCGATCGAGATCAGCCGGGACGCCGGCAGCGCCACCGCGGTCCTGATGTCGTTGAGGCCGAGCAGGTCCTCGGTGGTAGCTGTAGGCGTCACCGCCAGATCGGCCGCGGTGACGAGGATCGGGGCGGCCAGCACGTACCCGCGGAATCGTCGCCGGACGACGGCTTCCACCATGGCCGTGGTCACCGGGGTGGGCCGGGCATGACATCACGCCCGCCGAGTGGCTCCACGCTTCGCTCCTCCTGCGGTCGGCCCGCCGAGGCGAGCATCGATGTGTTTGCACGCGCGCATCGCATGACAGCACACCGGCTCGGCGACCACAAGGCCCGACCGATTCCCGACTGTCCGGTCGGTCGGTAGCCGCCGACGAGCCTCCTCGACAAAGTCGACGTTCTCACCTGACAGCAAACAAGCTGTTCAGCACTCAGTCGTAAGTAGACAGACGGATGGCGATCATGGAGGCATCTAGCCAACCGCGCGGTCGGTCGCGTACCTTGAAGAACTGATCGGTCGACGGAAAGCGCGAAGACCGGAGCGACCAGGAGGCCCCGAGGTGAACGCGAACGGTACGCAGAGCCTCGCCGCGCGCGTACGCGAGTTCATCGACCATCAGGTGATTCCGGTCGAACACGCCGTCGAGACCGATCCCCACGTTCTGGTGACCCTTCGCCGAGCGGCCCGCGAAGCGGGCGTGTTCGCCCCGTCGGCCCCCACCGAGTACGGCGGCCTGGGCCTGTCGATGCTCGACCAGACCGACGTGCTGGAGGAGTCCGGCCGGAGTCTGCCCGGCCCGCTCGTGATGAACTGCGCCGCGCCCGACGAGGGCAACATGACGCTGCTGGAACACGTCGCCACACCCGCGCAACGTGAGCAGTACCTTCGCCCGTTGGCCGCAGGCGACGTTCGCTCGGCGTTCGCCATGACCGAACCAGCCCCCGGCGCCGGGTCGGATCCCACCGCGCTCGCCACGTCCGCCGTACGCGACGGCGACGACTGGCTGATCGACGGCCAGAAGTGGTTCATCACCGGCGCCGACGGAGCGGGCTTCTTCATCGTGATGGCACGCACCGGCGCCGACGCCGCGACGATGTTCCTCGTCGACGCCGGCAACCCCGGCCTGACGGTCGGCCGGCACATCCCGACCATCGACGCCGGGTTCACCGGCGGGCATTGCGAAGTGCTGCTGGAACGGTGTCGCGTACCGGCGTCGGCGGTGCTGGGCGAGGTCGATCGCGGCTTCGCCAACGCCCAGGTCCGGCTCGGACCCGCCCGCCTGACGCACTGCATGCGCTGGCTCGGTGTCGCCCGCCGCGCACACGAGATCATGCTCGGCTACGTCGTCGACCGGGAGCTCTTCGGTAGCCGGCTCGCCGATCTCGGCCTCGCACAGCACCTCATCGCCGACAACGAGATCGACCTCGCGGCGTCCCGGGCGCTGATCCGCACCGCCGCCGTGGCACTCGACCAAGGCAGCCGGGCGAACCACGAGACCTCGATCGCCAAGACGTTCGTCTCGGAAGCCGTCGGCCGCGTCGGCGACCGCTCCGTCCAGTTGTGCGGCGCGCAGGGTGTCTCCCACGACCTGCCGCTGGCGCGGTTCCTCGCCGAGGTACGCCCGTTCCGCATCTACGACGGCGCGTCCGAGGCGCACCGCTGGGCGGTGGCCCGTCGTGCGGTCCGGCGGTACGAGACGGCCCGATCCGGCAAGCGGTCGCATGACTGACGAGGCAGACCTGCCAGGTCTGCCCTTCGATCGGTTGGCGGCATACCTGGGCGAGCATCTGTCTGATGTGGACTCAGCCGCACCGTGGCAGGCCCAGTTGCTCGCGGGCGGCCGCAGCAACCTCACCTACCGCATCGGCCAGGGCGCCCGGTCCTGGGTGCTGCGCCGGCCGCCGCTCGGCCATGTGATGCCCAAGGCACACGACATGGCCCGCGAGTATCGCGTCCTGTGCGGCCTCGATCGCACGGCGGTGCCGAGCGCACGGCCGTATCTGCTCTGCGAGGACGCGTCCGTCATCGGTGCGCCCTTCCTCGTCATGGAGCACGTCGAGGGCGTCGTGCTGTCGTCGGCGGCGGACTGCGCCGGCCTCTCCGCCGAGCGCGCCGCGGCGATCTCCGACGTCCTCGTCCGGACGCTGGCCACGCTGCACGATGCCGACCTCACCGGCACCGGCCTGGAGACCTTCGGGCAACCGGCCGGCTATCTCAGTCGCCAGGCCGCGCTGTGGACGGCCCAATGGGAGCGCACCAAGGTACGCGACCTGCCCGGGTTCGACCGGCTCGCCCGCTGGCTGGCCGAGCGCACCGACGCGTACGCCGATCGGCCCGCCACGCTCGTGCACGGCGACTACCGCCTCGACAACCTCATCCTCGCGCCCGACACCGCCCGCGTACGCGCGGTGCTGGACTGGGAGATGGCCACCCGCGGCGATCCGGTGTGCGACCTCGCGCTCCTGCTCGTCTACTGGACCGAGCCCGGCGACACCTTGCGACGACGCGTACCGGTGGCGCTCGGGGTGACCGACCGGCCGGGGTTCGGCGATCGCGCCGCCGTGCTGGGCGCGTACACCGCTCTCCGCCCGGTCGACGGCGACCACCTCGACGTATGCCTGGCGCTGACCTGTCTCAAGCTCGCGGTCATCATGGAGTCGATCTACTTCCGCCATCTCCAGGGCCAGCACCTGGGATCGGACGCGGCCGGCATGGCGGAGGCGTCCGCCGCGCTCGTCGAGCTGGGCCTGCGCGTCGCCGACGGGCAGGGTGTCGCCGCATTGGGCTCGTGACGAGACCTGATTCCCCGCCTGACGGCGCGGCCTACCATGGCACGTCGGAGCCCAGTTCGAGGAGATCACATGGCCGTTTCACGACCGGCTCGCACGGCGTCGCGTACGCGTCGGCCGCGCACCGCGGACGACCGGCGTACCGAGATCGTCCTGCAGGCCTCCGAGCTGTTCGACGACGTCGGCTATCACCTGACCTCGATGGACGACATCGCGCGGGCGGTGGGCCTCGCCAAGCCGACGCTGTACCACTACTTCCCGAGCAAGGACAGCATCCTCCTCGCGATCCACGAGGAGTTCATCTCCATCCTGCTCGGCCGGCAGCGACAGCGGCTGGAACGGGATGATCGCGATGTCTCCGATCTGCTGCTCGACGTCATGGTGGACATCTGCGACCTGATGCGTACGCACCGCGGCTACGTCCGGGTGTTCTTCGAGCATCACCGCGAACTGCCGGAGGCCTCCCGGCGGGAGGCGCTGGCGGCGCGCGACGCGTACTTCGACTCCGTCCGGGGGCTGTTCGAGCGCGGTCGCACCGAAGGCTTGGTCACCGGCGATCCGATGCTCAGCTCGATGGCGCTGTTCGGCATGTGCAACTGGGCGTATCAGTGGTACGACCCACGCGGGACGCTCACTTCGCTGGACGTCGCCCGCTACTTCCATCGGGTTCTGCTGCACGGCGTCGGAACGCCCCCCAGCCGGCCATAGCGCAGGCGATGACCGTCTCCAGCTCGGCCCGGCCGGCGCCGTCGCGGGCCTGGATCGACAGGCCGTGCACCACGGTCGTGTAGAACCGGGCGATCGCGTCCACGTCGTCCGCCGGGACTTCCGCGTCGGCGGCCAGACATTCACGGATGGCCTCGAACTGGCTGTGCCGCCGGTCGGCCAGGAATTCGCGTACCCGATGGTTCTCCACCGCCCCGGTGGGCGCGGCGAGCACGAGCAGGCACCCACGCGGAGCGTCTGGGCGAGTGATCTCGTCGGCGGTGGCGCGCAGCATCGCCTCGATCGCGACGCGGGCGGACGGCTGGTCACGCAGCGCGCGCCGGGGCGCGGCGCCGGAGAGCGTCCCGTACAGCGCGACCGCCTGGCGGAACAGGTCCTCCTTGCTGCCGAAGCACGCGTAGATGCTGGCCGAGGCGATCCCCATGGCCCCGGCCAGGTCGCTCAGCGAGGTTCCTTCGTAACCGCGCTCCCAGAACACCTCCAGTGCCTGCCGCAGGGCCACGTCCGCGTCGAAGGCGCGCGGTCTGCCACGAGAAGCCATCCCTGTACCCCTAGATATTTGCCGTTCGATCCAGAATACCTTGACGTCGCGTGGGACCGCTGACAGTATTTTTTGGTCGTTCGAAAAAATAATCGAAGGAGCACCGCATGCGCGCCCTCCAGCAGACCTCGCTCACCGGCCCCCAGGACTTGCGGCTCATCACCGACGCACCCGAGCCGGAGCCGGGACCAGGCGAGGTGCTGATCCGCGTGACCGCCGCCGGGATCAATTTCGCCGACCTGGCCCAGGCATACGGCACCTTCGCCAACGGCCCGCAGCCGCCGTACCTGGCCGGTTTCGAGGCCGCCGGCCAGATCGTCGCGGTGGGCGACGCGGTGACCGGGCTGGCCCCCGGCACCCGCGTGGTCGGTACGAACGTCTTCGGACTCGGCGCGTTCGCCGAGTACATGTCCCTACCGGCCGTCGCCGTGCTGCCGGTGCCCACCGGCTGGTCGGACGAGCAGGCGTTGGGGCTGACCGTGAATCATCCGACGGCGCTGGCCACGCTGCGGCCGCTAGGCGGACTCGCCGCCGGGCAGACGGTGCTGATCCACGCGGCCGCGGGGGCGACCGGCCAGGCGGCGGTGACCATGGCCAAGCACTATGGCGCGACGGTGATCGCCGCCGCGTCGCCCGACAAACACCACCTGCTCGCGAACGCCGATCACGTCGTGGACTCGCGTGCCGAGGACCTCGCCGACCAGGTGCTGCGGCTGACCGACGGCACCGGCGTCGATCTGGTGCTGGAATCGGCCGGTGGAACAACGTTCGAGGCCAGTTTGGCGGTGGCGAAACGGGTCACCGGCCGGGTCGTGGTCATCGGCAGCGCGGGCGGCGATGCGACGCTGAGTAACTGGGATCTGATCTACCGGCATCAGGTCCAGGTGATCGGATTCAACCTCGGCGTCCTCATCCAAGCCGCGCCGCACGTCTTCGGCGAGGTCATGGGCGAACTGTTCGCGCTGATCGCCGCCGGGGTCCTACGCCCCACTCAGCCGACGATGTTCGACCTGGCGGACGGCCCCAAGGCACTGACCGAACTGCAAGCCCGGACGACCGTCGGCAAGCTGGCCTTGCGCCCCTAGGCGTCGACACCGTCGGACCTCGGCTGAAGCAGCCGCGAAGCCGAAATGAAGCGGCCGGTCTGTTCAGTGTGGCCCATGTTGCGTCGTCTATGTGTTGTCTTGACCGCCGGGCTGCTGGGCTTGTTCACCGGCGGCGTACCGGCTCACGCGATCGTCGGCGGCGGCGTGCTGCCCGCCGCCGACGCCGGATATCTGGTGCGGCTCAACGCCGCCGGAGTGCAGGCGTGCACTGGCGTACTCGTTGCGCCGCAATGGGTTGTCACGCTGGCCAGCTGCTTCGCCGCCAACGGCAAGGTCGCCTCCGGGCCACCTCCACGCCCGACGACGGCCGAAGTCGCCGGGTCGCAGCTGTCGATCGTCACGGTCGTTCCGCATACCAGCCGGGATCTGGCGCTGGCGATGTTGTCGCTGCGAGTGCTCGACGTGGCACCCGTGCCGATCACCGGCACTCCGCTCGCTGCGGGCGACGCCGTACGGGCCGCCGGATACGGGCGTACCGGCACGGTCTGGGTTCCGGATAAGGCGTACGTCGCCGACGGGACGGTCGACGCGGTGACCGCCGACTCGTTCACCTGGGCGACCTCCACCGCCGCGGCCTGCCAAGGCGATGCCGGTGGCCCCGTGCTGCGTACGGGCGGTCAGCCGGAACTGGCCGGCCTCCTGCTCGACTCCGGCCAGGACGGCTGCCTCAGCGCCACCACCACCGGCCACGGCGCGACCGCGGTACGCCTCGACGACGTGGCGCCGTGGGTCGCGACCACGACACGAGTCGACCCGGCCGCCGGTTTCACCGCCCCGTACCACAGCTCGGCCGGCATCGGCTCGTTCGACCTCGCCGACGCCCGCGACCAGGTCGTCCCGTTCGACTTCGACCACTCCGGGAAACTCGACCACCTGCTGATGTACCGGCCCGGGACCGGGTTCGTCCAGATCGTCCGGCAGAACTCCGACCACACCTTCACCACGATCCTGTCGAGCACGTCCGGCATCGGCGGCTACGACCTGATGAATGCGAAGGACCGGGTCCTGGCCTACGACTACGACCACTCCGGCAAGCTCGACCACCTGGTGCTGTACCGGCCCGGCGACCGCATCGTCCACGTTCTACGACGTGACGTCGGCACCCGATACCTGCCCGTGTACGCCGACGCCACCGTCGGCATCGGCACCTGGAACCTGGGCGACTCGCGCGACCAGATCGTGGCGTACGACTACGACCACTCAGGCAAGGCCGACCACCTGCTGATCTACCGGCCGGGCACCGGTCTGGTGTCGATCATCAAGCACGGCACGGGCAACACCTTCAGCAAGGTGTTCGCCAGCACGACCGGGATCGGCGGCTACGACCTGAAGGGCAACGCCGACCGCATCCTGGCCTTCGACTACGACCACTCCGGCAAGGTCGACCACCTGGTGCTGTACCGGCCGGTCGCCCGGACCGTCTGGATCCTCAAGCACGGCGCGGCCAACACGTACACCGCCGTCTACAACGCGACCACCGGGATCGGCGGCTACAACGTCGGAGCGGCCGAGGATCAGCTGCTCGCCTACGACTACGACTACTCCGGTAAGCGCGACCACCTGGTCGCGTACCGGCCGGGGACCGGCATCGTGTGGATCCTGCAGCACGGCACGGGCAACACGTTCACCGCCGTGGTCACCAGCAGCACCGGCATCGGCGGATACAACATGCTCAGCACGGCCGACCGGATCGTCGCCTTCGACTACGACCACTCCGGCGGGGCTAACTACCTGCTGGCCTACCGTCCGGCGGGCAAGACGATCTGGGCCGTCGGCCGCGCCGGACTGCGCTTCACCACGGTCGTCGCGCCCCGCCCGATCGAGGTCCGCGACACCCTCGTGGAGAAGTTCGCCTATCCCGGCGCCGCCGAGATCCTCGCGCAGCTCAACGTACGGCTCATCGCCGGCGACGGGCACATCCTGCTCGCCGACTGCACGACGCCGCCGGTGAACAACGTCGGCGTGATCCAGGTGTGGACGACCGAACAGGTCGGCCCAGACGCGTCCGGGCACATCTGTTTCAAGGTCACCGCCGCGACCGGGCGGCTGGACCTCCAGGTGCCCGGCGTGTTCGAGATTCGCGGCGACGGACAGCAGACCGGCTACGGGCACGGCCTCGTCGCCGTCGTCGACACCGCGTCGGCCGCACCGATCACCGTCGTCGTCAATCCGTCCGGCAGCACCCAGGTGGGGCAGGGCGCGGATCCGAGCAACGAGCCGACGACCCTGTTGCAGCTGCGGGTGCCGGCCTGATGGGAAGCGTGATGAGAATGAGGACAGCCCGGGCGTTGACCGCCCTGACGCTGATAGCCGGCCTGCTGGTCGTACCGCCCGCCGCCGATCGGTCCGCCGCCGCTGTGTCGGCAGACTGCGATCGGACACCGGTGATGATCGCCTGGCAGAGCGGCGGATCGCAGGTCCGTGCCGCCGCCGAACAGGCGCTGCTCGGCGGCGACGCCGACGTCTGCGCCTTTGTGGACACCACCTGGGCCGGCCGGGCCAAGGTCGACGAACGCCTGGCCGTGAACCAGCTCATGGCCGGCGGTGGACCGTCGGTACGCGCCGCCGCCCAGCAGGCGTTGGACGCCACCGACCCGGCCGCCCTGGGCGCCTTCCTGGACTCCGGGTGGCGCCAGCCATGGCTGCTCGATCAGCGGCTGCGCATCAACCAGATGATGGCCGGCGGTGGCGCTCAGCTCCGCTCGGCGGCCCAGAAGGCGCTCGACAACGGAACATCGGCGGCGCTGGCCACCTTCCTGGACTCGGGATGGCGGCAGCCCGAGTACACCGACCAGCGGCTGCGTACCAATCAGATCCTCGCCGCGGGCGGGCCGGAGGTGAAGGTAGCCGCCCAGCGCGCCCTGGACGCGGGCACGCTCGACGCGCTGACCCGCTTCATCAACGTCGACTGGGGCGTGGCCGCCGCCCGCGACCAGGAGACCCAGACCCTGACCGATCTGGTCAAGGCCGCCGAGGTGGCCGGGGCACGGGCCGAAGTGGAGACGACGGCGGCCAAGGCCGAATCGCAGCGGGCGGTCGCCGAAGCCGACGCCGCCCGGAAGGCCGCCCAAGCAGCGGCGGCCGCAGCCGCTCAAGCACAGGGCAACGCCGCCGTCGCGGCAGCCGAATCCCAACGAGCGGCCCAGGCCGCCGACCGGGCGGCCGCAGCAGCGCAGGAAGCCGTCGCCGCAGCCCGCGCCGCCAGCGCCGCAGCTCGCGTCGCGGCCGGCGCAGCCGCACGCGCAGCCACCGCCGCTACGCGTACCGGGCAGGCTGCCGCCCGCGCCTATCAGGCCGCAGCGCTCGCGGCGACGAGCACCGCCGAGGCCCAGCGTGCGCGGGACGCCGCAGTACTGGCTCGCAAAGCCGCCCAGCAAACCCAGCAAGTCGCCGAGGCCGCCCGCCGAGCCGGTGAGGCCGCGTTCCTCGCCGCGTACGCGGCATCCGAAGCCGAAGGCGCGGCCAACGCCGCCAACGCGTCGGCACAGGCCGCCCGCGAAGCCGGTGACTGGGCCAATCAAGCCGGTGCGGACGGAGCGGCCGCTCGCGCCGCTGCCGCACGGGCTCAGGCCAACGCCAACCGGGCCATCCGGGCCGCACGCGCCGCCGCCGCGTACGCCAACACCGCCGGTGACGCGGCGATGAAGGCCCGCGACGCCGCCAATCGGGCGGTCGCCAACGCCAACACGGCCGCAGCCGCAGCAGAGGACGCGGCCGAACACGCGGGCGAATCGGCACAGGCCGCCGCGCGGGCGACCGCCCACGCCAACGCCGCCACGCTCGCCGCTCAGGACGCGGTCGCCGCAGCCGTCCAAGCCCAGGCCGTCTACGAAGCCGGCCGGGCCGCCGACGCCGAACGCGTCCAGATCGCGTACGAACAAGGCGATGAGGCCGCGCGGGCCATCGCCGAACAGGTCACCGCGCAGCAGGCCCGCGCCGCCTGGGACGCCGAGCAAGCGGCCCGCCGGACCGCGGAGACCAACCGGCTGATCACCGTGGCCAGCGATCCGGCCACCCCGACCGCCGACGCGGTCCGGGCGGCCCGGCAGGTCGCGCTCACACTGTCCAATGCCGACGGATCCTGGACCCGGGCGGCGGCGCGTCACGCTCTCGCCGGCGACGACGCCTTCGTCCTGGAGTTCGTACGCACCGGAGTGGCGGTCGCGGCCGGTCAGGACGACCGGGCGACCCTGGCCGGGCTGATGGTCACCGGCACCGACGCGATGCGTGCCGCGGCCCAGACCGCGCTCGCCGGCTCCGACGCCGACGTGGCGGCCTTCCTGCGTACCCGCGACTATCCGCAGCGGGCAGCGGAAGACCGGTTGTCGGTCAACCAGATCCAGGCCGCCGCCCGGGACCGGGCTGACACCGCCACCGTCGAGTACGCCCAGCGCGCGCTCGACGCCGGCACCGCCGCGGCCCTTCGCCAGTTCCTGGAGGTCACGCAGTACGCGGCCGCCGCCACCGACCGGCGTCTGAAGGTCAATCAGATCCTGGCCTCGCCCGACAGCGGTCCCGAGGTCGCCGCCGCCGCCCAGATCGCGTTGGACGGCCCACCGGCGTTGCTGGACAAGTTCCTCGACGTCGACCGGTACGCCGCCGCGCAGCGCGATCAGGACACCGCCGCCCACGACGCGGTCGTGTCCGCCTTACTGGCCCAAGCCACCCAGGTCGCCAACCTCGCAGTGCAGAACGCGATGCTGGCCCAGCAGACCGCCGCAACCGCCCGGGGCGCCGCCGCCGAAGCCGCCGGGTACGCCCAGGAAGCCGTCGCGGCAGCCACCACGGCGGCCGGCTATGCCCAGCGGGCTCAACAGTCGGCGGCACTCGCCGAGCAGTCGGCGGCACGGGCTGCCGCCTCGGCGCGTACCGCTGTCGCAGCCGCGCAGTCGGCCACCGGCTCGGCCCGGCGGGCCGCCCAGTCGGCGGCGTGGGCCACCGCCTCAGCCGAACAGGCCGCAGGGTACGCCACCAACGCGATCGCTTCGGCGCAGCGGGCGTACGACGCGGCTCTGGCCGCCGGGCGCAGCGCGCAGCAGGCCGCGGAGGACTTCACCGTAGCGCTGAACGCCGCCAAGCAACTCGGCGCGGACGAGGCCGCCCGCTGGGCGCAGCGGGAAAGTCAACGGTGCCAGGCGCCCGGCGTGCCCGACCCGCAGGGCTGTCTCGCGCAGGTCTACGAGATCATCGAGAATCCGGCGCGGGTCGCCTATCTCAACGCGGGCACGTGCGAGCTGTTCTACCAGCAGGGCAGCCAGCTCTACAACGCCTGCCTGAAGGATGTGCTGAACCCGAACTTCCAGGCCACCCAGGAGCTGACGCTCCTGACGGCGTTCCTGGCCGACCTGACCGCGTTCTACACCGCGTTCGCCGGGGTGATCAGCCTTGTCGCCGCCGCGTACCTGGGGGCCGGGTTGGCCGTGGGGCTGGCCGCCTGCGCCGTCTGCGCGCCCATCCTGGAGTTCTTCGCCCCGGTGCTGTCGCCGGAGTTGGTGGGCGTCCCGCTGTTCCTCAGTCCGGCCTTCGCCGGCGGAGGCGGCGTCGTCGCCGGGACGGCCATCGGCATTCGCGCTGCGGCTTGGCTCGAACGTCTCGGCGTCCAGGCCCGCGCCGAGGAAGGAGCACTGGCGAGGTTCGTGGCGGCCTTGCGGCAATCCTGTGGCCCCAACAGTTTCACTGCCGATACGAAGGTCCTGCTCGCCGACGGGACCAGCAAACCCATCAGCGAGATCCGTCTCGGTGACCGGGTGCTGTCCACCGACCCGGCATCGGGGGTCACCGAATCCGAACCGGTCACCGCCACGATCGTCGGCAGCGGCGTCAAGCGGCTCGTCGATCTCACCGTCGGCGCCGACGCGACGGCGAAGGACGGCACGGCGACGGTGACCGCCACCGACCGGCATCCGTTCTGGGCCGCCGACCTTCGGCAATGGGTCGGCGCGGCCGAACTGCAATCGGGACAGTGGCTGCGCACCAGCGCCGGAACCTGGGTCCAGGTCACGGCGACCCGGCAGCACACCGAGCCGGCCACCGTCCACAACCTCACCGTCGCCGGGCACCACACCTACTACGTCCTGGCCGGGACCACGTCGGTCCTCGTCCACAACCAAGGCTGGACCGTCCCCGACGACTTCATCATCCTGCGTGGCGGCACTGGAGATTGGCCGCCGCCAGGGACCATCATCTCCGGCGTCATGGGTGAGTCCGTCGAGGACGCGGCGATGGCGCTGGCGTGGGGCAAGATGCGCGTCACGACAGCCGGCGAGATCCGCGCGGCCGGCGGAACGGTGACCTACGCTCCGGAGCTGACCCGGGCCGGGCTCATGAACTACAAGCACGTCAACGTCGTCCTCGGCGCGACCAACCCGTTCAGCGCAACGATCTACGACAACCCCGTCGCACCCGCACGGATGCGTATGCACATCATGGCACTGGGCGTACCGCGGTGCTGACCGCGACGTCTCGATGACCCGAGTGGCCGCGGAGAGAGCTCCGCGGCCACTCGCGCAGCTCGCGTACCGGCGCTGACAGCCGAGTCAGGGGCCGACCGGCGGCGGGTACGCCGGAGTGGCCGGGGCCGGGCGGAAGTACCGATTACTACTCGGCGCGGCGAGCACGGCGACCAGGATCAGCAAGCTGAGGGCCCACAGCACGGTGGCTGGAACCTGCAGCAGCTGGATCCAGGCCGGCTGCGCTTGCGCGATCGCGTCGGCGACCTCGGTCCCGGTGATCGTGCCGCCGCTGGACAGCTCCGCGTCGGTCGGCATCCCTGACGAGACGGTGGAGCAGCCGAAGTAGCACAGATCCAGACCGGCGGTCACCCAGAGCAGGACCCGGGCAGGCTGCTTGCCCGCACTCGCCAGCATGCCGTTGATCAGGTAGCTGGCGGCGAAGGCGAACAGCACGAGCGAGCTGAAGGCTACGCCGATCACGTAACCCGAGGTCATCGCGTCGACGTCGCTGTCGGACCCGCCGCGCGTACGGCTGCCGATCAGCTCGTCGATCGCGTCGAGCTGCCCCTGGAGAGTCAGCCAGCCGAGGACGACGGTCAGCACGTCGAGGGTGGCCGCGACGAGCGCGAGGACAAGGGCGGCGGACACAGTGGCCGGACGGGCCGGTCGCGTATCGGTCAAGGTCACGTGCAGCACGCTACGAGCGGGTTCCCGCTGCCGGAACGGTTTCGAGCCGGCACCGGACAACTACCGGACAACCCCGGTACGCGTACATGACAATATGGACTGTGGGCCGTCCGGAGAAGCCGATCGAGATCGTCGACGAGGTCGCGGCGTTCGCCGCCGAGCTGCGTAGCCTCAAGGCGGCACAAGGTTCGCTGACCTACCGCGACCTCGCCGCGCGTACGCACTATTCGCGGACGACGCTGGCCGAGGCGACCGCGGGCAAGAAACCACCGAGCCTGCCGGTCGTGCTGGCCATCGTGCGGGCCTGCGGTGGCGACCCCGGGCTCTGGCAGGCCCGCTGGGAGAAGATGCGCCAGCGGGCGGCGAACACCCCGGTCCTGCTCTCGGCGCTGCCGGAGCAGCAGGTCGCGGACGGGTCCGAGCCGGAGGCCGCCGGCTGCGGTGCGGACGCCACGACCGCGATCGCCCGCAAGATCGCCTGGCACGAGCGACGGCTCAACCTGGGTCAGGTCGAACTGCGGTACTCGGCGCGGCAGGGCGCCGCCTGGGCCCGGTTCGAGGGCTACGGATCACTGGACCACCTCGCCGGCCAACGACAGGTCGACATCGAGGTGGCCGTCGTCCGCGAGTCCGACGACCGGCGCACCTCCGTACGCGAGGCGTACTGCTTCGACTATCACTGGTGCGACATCCTGCTCAGCCAGGGACGGCTCCGCGCCGCCGCCCGGATCCTCATCGACGACCACGTCGTCGCCGAGAGCAGCACACCCTGGTTCGCCCTCGGCTGAGCAGCGTCGGGGCCGCCGTCAGAAACTGCTGAGCAGCTTGACGAACGCGTCGTCGATCAGCTGCGGGTCCCGTGCGTCGAACGCCTTGCCCGAGGCGGCCTTGGCGATCGCTTCCAAGGTCGCCAGGTCCGACCCCTTGTCGAAGGCGATGCAGAAGATCTTCACCGGGCGGTCGGGGTCCAGCGCGACATCCTTGAGCAGGTTCGCCAGCTTGTTGTCCTTGGCGTACTCGTTCTCGCCGTCGGTCAGCACCACGACCGCGTTGATCCGCGTTCGGTCGTAATGATCGAGCATGTAGGAGTGGGCGGCACGGATGGTCGTGTAGAGCGCGGTCGCGCCACCGGGACGCAGTCCACTCAGCCGGTCCGAGAAGTGCCCGAGGTCCAGCCGGGACAGCGGCACCTGCTGCTGATAGGGCGCCGCGCTCGAACCCTGCTTCTCCGACGAGAACGACCACAGCCCGACTTGATCGGCGGAGTTCAGCAGGGCCAGGCCCTTCTTCGCCGCCGACGTCGCCATCGCCAGTCGCGTCTTGGACCCGACCTGGTTCGTCATGGAACCCGAGACGTCGATGGTCATCAGGATGTTCGCCTTCTTGCGCAGCGTCGACCAGCTGTCCAGGATGCCCTGGACCACGGTCGGCGACGGCGGCTTGAAGTACGGGCGCTTGTCCGTCTCGTGGCCGCCGACCACCTTAGTCAGCTCCGCGGAGGCCACCTGCTGGTGATCGCGGAACCCCAGCCCGGCGAACGCCCGCTGCTGCGGCGATTCCTGCAGGAACGCCAGGAAGTCGGCCGCCGCCTTCTGCTGCGCGGTCGAAGCACCCGGCAGCACGACGTACGGGTGATCGAGGTTGAACGTGCCCTCTTTGGGATACAGCGCCACCAACGGCTCGTGCGGTTTCTCCCCCTGCGGGCTGAGCCGGCCCTCGTTGTACAGGTAGACGAGTTCCTCCTGCGTCACGACCGCGCTCAGATCCGACTCGCCCTCGTCGACTGTGGACGGGTCGGCGGCGGCCAGCGACTTCAGCAGGTCCACGACGTCGTCGCTGTAGTGCGACACGTTCGCCTCGATCCGGCGGACGAACTGGGTCACCTGCGGTGCGCGTACGTCGGCGTCGGTCAGATCGCTGGAGGTTCCGGTCGCCGCGTAGTAGGTCGCGATGGTGGCGGCCAGGCCCGAGGTGGACAGCCGGGGGTTGTCCTTGCCGAAGGTGAACCGCTTCCATTCGGGCTTGCCGAAGGCCGCCCAGCCCTCGTCCCCGGACAACCCGAGGATGTCGCCCCAGCCCAGCTCGCCCCGCTGTTGCAGCACCCGGGCCTTCGTCGCGGGCATCGCGATGACCAGCGGGCTGTTGGCGATCGACGGGTACTCCCCCGGAGTCTGCTCCGGCCGCTTGGCCGCCCGGTCGCGCAGTTGCAGCTGACCGGTCCACAAGCTCGACGTCGGCAACCACACCTGGGGTTTCGGGATGCCGCCCGCAACAATGGCCCAGTCCCCGGCCAGCGTCTCCATCGCCTGACCGGAGTTCAGCCCGGCCACCGTGACGTCCGCGCACTGCCCGCCGAAACGCCGTCCGCTCTTGTCGTACCGGCCGGCCAGCTCCGCCACCAGATCGTTCTTCTCGGTGGAGGAGACCACACCGAGCGCCACGCAGTCGCTGCGATCGGTGTCGAGCCGCACGTACAGGTAGGAACCCGCGATCACCGCGAGCCCGACCACCACGGCGACGGTCACCGGGAGCCATCTGCGGCCGGATGCCATGCGTTCCTCCTCTGTCGCGGGCTGAGCGTCTCGGGGCTGAGTATCGCGGGGCTGAGTATCGCGGCGGCGCGGGTGTCAGTCCCGCCCGGTGTCGCGGTCCATGGCGAGTGCGACGGCCAGCCGCACGAAGTAGCCGACCCCGGCGGCGATCACACCGGTGGTCGCGGAGCGAGCGGCATCCGCCGAAGCGATGTAAATCGCCGCGAAGCCGACCGCGCCGAGAACGATCGCCGCCGCGATCCCGATCGGGTCGCCCAGCTGCCGCAGCAGGCGCCGAAACCCGCCGACCGGCGCGACGGCCACCCGGGTCGGCGAGGGCACCGGCACCGCGGCCGTCGTCGGCACCGGCAGCACGCTCGGCTGCGGCCGCGTCGCCGCAAGGGGCGCACCCGGCCCCATACCCCCGGCAGCCCCCGCAACGGAACCGCCCGGCCCCACACCCCCGGACGACGCAGCAACGGAAGCGCCCGGCTCCGAAGCAACGGTCGACGCCGCAACGGAAGCGCCCGAAGGCGAGGCTGGGAGCACGGCGGTCGCCGCGACGCTCCCCGCCTTGAGCACCGTGCCCAGCGGCTCCTCGGCCACGGCCGGCGCACCGGCGTCGGCGCGGCCCAGCAGCCGTAGCAGCAACTGCTCGGAAGTCGGGCGAGCGTACTGGTCCTTGGCCAGCGCCTCTTCCACCAGATCCAGCAGCGGACCGGACAGGTTCGCCAGGTCCGGCGGCTCGTGCAGTACGCGGGCCATCACGGTGGCCAGTGAGTCGTGGCCGAACGGTCCGCGCCCCGATGCCGCGAACGCCATGGTCGCCGCCCAGCCGAAGACGTCGCACCGCGGGCCGACGTCGGCGTTGTGGAAGCGCTCCGGCGCCATGTACGGCACCGTGCCCATGACGTTGCCGGTCAGCGTGTGCGTGTTCAGCGCCCGCGCGATGCCGAAGTCGATGACGCGCGGGCCGTCCGCGCCCAGGATGACGTTGTCGGGCTTCAAATCACAGTGGACGATCCCCGCTTGGTGGATCGCCGCGAGGGCGGTCGCCGTGCCGACAGCGAGCCGGTAGAGCGCGTTGCCGGTGACCGGGCCGTGGTCGCACACCTGGCGGTGCAACGTCGGGCCCGCGATGAACTCGCTGGCCACGTACGGCTGCTCGGCGTCCAGGTCGGCCAGCAGGACTTGGGCGGTGCAGAACGCGGCTACCCGGGTCGCGGCGGCGATCTCCTTGGCGAACCGGGCCTTGGCCCTCGGATCCTGCTCCAGGTCGATGCTGAGCATCTTGACCGCGACGTGCCGGTCTCCGCCGTCCAGGCCCAGGTAGACGATCCCTTGCCCACCCTGCCCCAGCCGGCCGAGCAACCGGTACGGTCCGGCCGACCGGGGATCGTGCGCGGCCAGCGGCGTCAGGTTCGGCAGCGGGACGGCCATCAACTCCCCTGAATCTCGATGATCAGCATGCGAGGCAAGGATAACGTCGCCTGTCCATCGTGACTGGACCTAGGCCGGGTGCGGCCCGGGCGGCTGCGCGTCAGCTCGGCGTCGACCGCCGGCGTTCGGCGTCGGCCAGGCCGGGGATGACGAAGTCGGGCACCGCGTCGCCGGCGGCGATGTGCGCTCGGACGTGCTCGATCATCCGGCCGGGCGTCGCCTCGACATGGCTGGGGTAGTCGCCGGCCTCGTCGGCCGGATACCGGACGCAGGAGAAGCACACGACGCCGTCGTCGGTGTCGTAGATGTAGACCGCCGAGTCGTAGTCATGGGGCCGCCCGGGACTGCTCCACCGCACGTAGCTCACCCCCGCAGAGTAGGCGGCTGCGACCAGCTGAGCGAGATGTCCGAATCTTCCGCCCCCGGTGGCCCCGACTGAAGGGCTCGCTACCTGGGTAGAGGCCGGTGATGGCGGCCGACTCCGGGCGCATCGACGGCTACGCGGCGCTGCGGGACTACGCCGTGGTGGGCGACGGGCGTACTGCCGCGCTGATCGCTCCGGACGGCGCGGTGGACTGGCTGAGCTGGCCCGACCTGGACTCGCCGAGCGTCTTCGGGGCGATCTTGGACGCCGAGCACGGCGGGAGTTTCCAGCTGCGGCCGGAAACGTCGTTCAGCGTCAGCCGGAACTATCGACCTGGCACCAACGTGCTGGATACCACCTTCACCACCGCGTCGGGCACCGTCGTCGTCACCGACGCGCTCACCCTGCAGGACGACCATCCGCTGGGGCCGGCCCGCGAGCTGATCCGGCAGATCACCTGCGTCGCGGGCACGGTGCCGATCGAGTGGACGGTCGAACCACGTTTCAGCTACGCGTCGGCTGCTCCACGCGTACACGCTCGGGCGAATGCCTTGATCGCGAGCCATCACGGGCAGGCACTCGCCGTCTCGGCCTGGGGCGCGGGAACGCCGCGCCACACGGACGGGACCATCCACGGCCGCGCGGAACTGACGCCAGGACCAGGCGCGATGATCGCACTGAGCTACGCGGACCTGGAGCCGCTCGTGCTGCCCACTCGCGGTGAATGCGAAGACCGGCTGGTACGCACGGAGCAGGTGTGGCGCGAGTGGGCCGGGCAGCGCCCCTACGACGGCCCGTGGCGCGACGCGGTCCTGCGCAGCGCGCTGGCGTTGAAGCTGCTCGTCTTCGCGCCCTCGGCCGCCGTCGCCGCAGCCGCCACCTGTTCGCTGCCCGAACTGATCGGCGGGGAACGCAACTGGGACTACCGCTTCTCCTGGATCCGCGACTCCGTGTTCACCCTGAACGCCTTCCTCCAGCTCGACTGCCCCGACGAGGCGATCGCCTACTTCTGGTGGCTCATGCACGCCTCGCAGCTGACTCATCCACGGCTGCGCGTGCTGTACCGGCTGGACGGCGGCCCGCACGCCGGCGAGCGGACGCTGCCGTTGGCCGGCTACCGCCGATCCCGCCCGGTACGCGTCGGCAACGCCGCCGCCGGGCAGCTGCAACTGGACACCTACGGGGAACTGCTGCAAACCGCGCGCCGGTACGCCACCCGCATCGGCCGGCTCGACGCGGACATCGGCCGGCGGCTGGCGCAGATCGCCGACCTGGTCTGCCAGGTCTGGCGGCAGCCCGACGCGGGCATCTGGGAGGTTCGCAGCGCACCGCAGCACTTCACGCAGTCCAAGATGATGTGCTGGGTCGCGCTGGACGCCGCCGTCGAACTCGCGCTGGCGGGCCTGATCCCGAACCGCCGCCTGGAAACCTGGCTGGCCGAACGGGCGGCGGTGGCGCAGTTCATCGACAGCGAGTGCTTCGACCCGCGCCGCGGCAGCTACGTCCGATCGGCGGGGAGCACCGACCTGGACGCCGGGGTGCTGCTCGGGCTGCTCAACGGATTCCGGCCCGCCGAACCGAGCCGCCTCACCAGCACCGTGCACGCCGTTCAGCGGGACCTACGGCACGGCCCCTACGTCTACCGATACCTGTCCGAGGACGGCGTACGCGGTGGCGAGGGCGCCTTCCTCGCCTGTTCGTTCTGGCTCGCCGAGGCGCTGGCCCGGTTCGGGCGGCCCGACGAGGCGGTGCCGCTGATGGACGAACTGGTCGGACTGGCCAACGACGTCGGCCTCTACAGCGAGGAGATCGATCCCGGCACGGGCGCGTTCCTCGGCAACCTGCCGCAAGGCCTGTCCCATCTGGCGCTGATCAGCGCGGCCGGCGCGATCACCGACGCGATGCACGGAGACGCGGGATGAACGTCTGGGCGGCGCTGGCCGGTGGGTTCGTCGGCACGGTGCTGCTGACGACCGCGATGCGGATGGCCAACGAACTCAAACTCACCCGGACCGACCTGCCGTTCCTCCTCGGCACGATCTTCACCGACGACCGATCGCTGGCGAAGGCGATCGGCTACCTGATCCACTTCGTCAACGGTCTGGTCTTCGCGCTCCTCTACGTCGCGGTGTTCGCCGCCATCGGGTACGCCAGCTGGTGGCTGGGCGCGCTCTTCGGTCTCCTGCACGGACTGTTCGCCGCGACCGCGATCGTGACCGTGCTGCTGCCGCTGGTCCACCCCCGCATGGGTACGCCGTACACCAGCGCGCCCAAGGCAGCGCAGTTGGAGACACCTGGATTCCTCATGCTCAACTACGGGCTGAGCACACCGGTCGTGATGCTGATCGCGCACGTCGCGTACGGGGCGATCATCGGAGTGTTCGTTCAGCTCGCGGAATGACGGTCGCCTCGACCTCGGCCAGCACGGCCTCGATCCGGGCCGCCGGCAGGTGGTCGGCGAAATGCGTCAGCACCGGCTCGACCTCGAGCCCGAGATCCACGTGGCCGAGAAGATAGTTACGCAGCTTGTCGTCGACCGTCAGCGGATACGGCACGCCCCGCGGGCGATTGAACCGGTGCATCCACCGCAGCCACGGCATACACAAGCAACGGCCGCCCCTGCGGCGTACCTTCTCGTGCAGGTAGCCCTCCTCGCCGCCGAACCCGCGAAACCCCGGATGAAACCCCGGCCAGGCCTCCGCGCGGCAGCTGAACGCGCCCAACCCCTGCATCGCGATCTCGAACGGCTCGCCGTCCGGCTCCCGGCCACGCGGGTCGGTCGCCCACACGCCCCACATCTGCTCACGCCACACCGGCTCGAAATGCGTCGACACCTGCGTGCCGTCGTCGTACACCAGCGGGCCCTGCAGCAGGTCACGGCAGTCCGGCCGGTCCCGGTAGAACCGCTTGAGCCGCGCGATCACGCCCGGCTCGAACAACACATGCGAATCACAACACAGGACCGCCGCGCCACTCGCTCTCTCGAAGACCAAATTCTTCGCGTACGCCGTCCCCGCGACCTGGTCAGCGAGAACATAAGTCCCACCGACCCAGTCGGCCACGAACTCCCGGGTGTGCGCACAGCCGAAGTTGTCGACGACGAGCAACTCGGCGTCGTCGAGGTCGTGATAGAGCCGCAGCGCCTGAAGCGTGAAGTAGACGCCGTCGAAGTCGTCGAACACCGCCATCCCGATGGTCAGCGCGGGCGTCTTCCGGATGAGCGCCGGGGCCTGCCGGATGGGTTGCTCCTCGACTTGTCGAGAGGCGTCTCGTTCGCCGTGCACGGCAGTTTCGCTGGGCGGCGCGGCTTCTCCGTCTGCGGTCGGCGCGATGCTGGGCCCGACTCTCGGCGCGATGCTGGGCTGGACTCTGGGCTCAGCTCTGGGCCACCATGCGATGCCGACCACGACCATGCCCGCCACGATGGCGAACTGCTGGGCCGGGGTGATCCCGGCCAGCCACGGAAGGATGCTCGGACCCGCGTTCGACCGCCCCTCCCAGAGCACGATCCCCGCCGGCACCGCCAGGGTGAGGCTCCGAGCCAGGAGCGAAACCGTTGCCGGAGAAGGCTTTCCGCTCACCATCCGAGCGACCGCCAGCCCGGCCAGGACGAGCAGCACACCGGCTGCGACCGCCGCCGAGGCCCAAGCCGACGCGGTGACGGTCAGACCGACGGCCGCCCCGATCGCGCCGAGCGTGGCGACCGCGATCGTCGCGTTCACCGCCCGACCCGGTACGCCCCAAGCGGAGGCCGCCCGCCGGGCGCTGATCGGGTCGGCTAGCGCCGCGAACCCGGCGACGGCGAACGGAATCGCCAGGATCAGCCGGGCGACCGACAAGACGGCATCCATCGAGCGACCCGCGATCAGTCTCGCCGGCCCAACCGGCGAATCATCCGGCGATGCTGCGCCTGCGTACGCAGTTCGGCGACCCGATTCGCCAGGTGGACGGCAGCGAGCAGGATGCCGAACAACCCGGCGAGGATCAGCGCCCCACCGGCGCAGTTGAAGTCACCGAACACCGCGAAGACCGCGGCGATCACTGGTGTGCCCGCAGCCAGCCGTGCGATCCAGTCGGCGAGCGTACGCACGACCGACCCGTCCCACCACAGGATCACCCACAGCGGCGTAACGGCGAGCGCGGCGACCGCGAGAGTCAGACCCGCGACGACCAGACCGACTCGGAAGTAGCCGCTGCACGCCCAGATGAACAGGTTGAGGGCGGCCGCAGCAGTCAGCACCAATGCCAGCAGCAGCGCGGTCACGCCGAGCAGGCCGAGATCCCGCCGAGGCGGCGGAGTCGTGGTCGTCGTCGTAGTCGGCATTGCCGTCGTAGTCGTCGTCGTTGTCGTCGTTGTCGTCGTTGTCGTCGGCGCCGGCGTTGTAGTCGTCGTCGTCGGGGCCGGCGTGGTGGTCGTGGTCGTTGTGGGCTTCGGTGTCGTCGTAGTCGTTGTCGTGGTGGTCGGCTTCGGCGTCGTAGTCGTCGTCGTGGTCGTGGTGGTCGGCGCAGGCGTGGTCGTGGTCGTCGTTGTCGGCGCAGGCGTCGTCGTCGTCGTGGTGGTCGGCGCAGGCGTCGTCGTGGTCGTCGTTGTCGTGGTGGTCGTCGGCACCGGAGTCGTCGTCGTAGTGGTCGTCGGCTTCGACGTGGTCGTAGTGGTGGTAGTCGTCGGCTTCGGCGTGGTCGTAGTGGTGGTAGTCGTCGGCTTCGGCGTGGTCGTAGTGGTGGTGGTCGTCGGCGCGGGCGTCGTGGTGGTCGTCGTAGTGCTCGGCGGCACCTCGTCGCCGACGAACTCCAGCGCGAGGAAGCCGCTCTCCGGCGTATCGCCGAGCCGCACGTTGCTGACCTCGTTGGCCCAATAGCCGTTGGCGGGAACCGCCTCGTGCCCCGATTTCGCGTAGACGAGGATCTGCCACACGCCCTTGGCGGGCTCGGCGTCCACACTCCACGAACCTTGCAGCCCGTCGAACGGCGCGTCCGGGTCGCCCCAGGCCGGCATGGGCTCCAGCGGCGTGAACTCCAATCCGGTCGGGGCCTGGAGACGCTCGCCCGACGGGGAGATCAGGAGGTAGTCGAAGTCCTCGCGCGTCGTCCCGACCAGCAGTACGCCGACCCGGCCCACCTGGAAGTCGATCGCCCCGGGGTCGTAGCCGATGTCCCAGCGCCACTCGTCGGGCGGGGCCGCGGCGTCCTCGCCGTAGCCGACGCCGGAGCCGTCCGGCACGTCGACCAGGTTCTGCTTCACCAGCTCGCACCAATATCGGGCGACCGGCGGCGGCAGGCCTTCGTCCGGCAAGTGCCCCGGCGTTGGGGAGACCAGGAACCCGGCGGGAACCGGGCCGTGATGAGCGTAGATCCTGACTGTCGTCATGCCCGGACCTCCGGAGCGTTCGAAACGTCAGGCGTCAATGTAATGCGCCCTCCGGCCGTCGGTCGAGATCGGACAGATGCCAACCTGCGCTACGGCTGTATGCCCAGCGCAGCGCAGGCGCCGGCGACGGCCGCCGCCCGGAGTTCGGCCTCGGGCACGTCCGGGAACTGGACCGTGCAGTCCTGGATCCCGCCGAAGGCGATCACCGCTCGGGCCGCCTGGTCCAGGGTCGGGTCGGGGCCGTGCAGCAGCTTTCCGAGGCGTTGCCGCCACTCCAGTACGCGGTCGATCAGGCCGAGGTGCGCGAACGTGGTCAGTTCGCTGAGCATGAGCATGAACTCGGCGCGATGCCGATAGTGGAAGTCGAAGTACGCCTCCAGCAGCGCCCGAGGGTCGACCTCGGCCAGCGCCTCCTGACTCGCGAGGAAGGCCTCCTCCTCGTCGAGGGTCGGCTGGACGATGCTGCGGACCAGTTCTTCCCGCGAGGCGTAGTGGTAGTACAGCGCCGGCTTGGTGATGCCCAACTGGTCGGCGATCTCCTGCATGCTGGTCCGCTGCACACCCCGCTGGGCGAACAGGTCGCGGGCCACGTCCTGGATCCGCTGCTTGGTGCTGGTGGTGGGCCGAGGCATGCGATCAGCTTAGCTGACTTACCAGTAGGTAAGTGATCGGGATACACTTACCTTCCGTTAAGTAAGGAGGCTTGCCATGCGGATTCTGATCTCCGGCGCGAGCGTCGCCGGTCCCGTACTGGCGTACTGGCTCACTCGGCACGGGTTCTCCGTCACTGTGGTCGAGCGCGCACCGGCCCTGCGTAAGACGGGCGGCCACGCGGTCGACCTGTTCCGGCCGGCGATGGACATCTCGGCGAAGATGGGCGTACTGCCCCGCATCACCGAGCGGGCGACCGGCACGAGCCGGATGACCCTGCACCCGCAAGGCGGACGGACGGTCACCGTCGACCTCGCGAAGATCTTCAGCGCCGCCTCGGACGGCCACGTCGAGATCATGCGGGACGACCTGAGCGAGATCTACTACGACGTCACGCGCGACGACGTGGAATACGTCTTCGGCGACTCGATCACCGCCGTCTCCCCCGACGGCGAGGTGTCCTTCGAACGGGCTCCGTCTCGCCGGTTCGACCTCGTCGTCGGCGCGGACGGGCTCCACTCCAACGTCCGCCGCCTGGTCTTCGGCGAGGAGTCGCGGTTCAGCGCCTTCGCCGGGGCGTACTTCGGCGTACTCAGTTTGCCCAACGTCGCCCACCTGGACGGCGAGCTGGTCATCCACGTCGGTGTCGGGCGTACCGCCGGCATGTACGGCGCCCGGCACCTCGGCGAGGCCCGAGCGTTGTTCCTGTTCCGCAGCGAGGCGGAACTCGCCGTCCACCATCATGACGTCGAGCGCCAGAAGAAGCTGGTACGCGACGCCTTCGCCGGCTTCCACGCCGACGTCGACGGCTGGCTCGGCGAGCTGGACGGCACCCCGGGGTTCTACTTCGACTCGATCAGCCAGCTGCGGATGGACACCTGGTCGCGGGGGCGGGTGACGCTCGTCGGCGACGCCGGCTACTGCCCCGGGCCCGCCGTCGGCGGCAGCACCAGCCTGGCCGTCGTCGGCGCGTACGTGCTCGCCGGGGAGTTGGCGCGGGCGGGCGGCGACCACGAGCTGGCCTTCCCCGCGTACGAGCGGGCGATGGCCGAGCCGGTGCGGGGCAGTCGGGCGGCGGCGCTGAGCGCGGCCAAGACGCTGATCCCGACCTCCCGTCTCGGCGTACGCGGGCTGGTCCAGGGTGCCCGGCTCGTGTCGGCGTTGCCCGCCGGACTCGGCCGTACCGTGCTGCGCCTGACGACCAAGAGCGCCCGCGTCCACAACTCGATGGTCATCGAGGACTACGCGGTGCCGGAGAGGGTTCAGTCGCCGACGAAGACCAGCAGCCGGTGATGCGGCCGACGACGTGACCAAGACCGGCGGCAACGCCAGGGAAACAGGCCGGCGTATGTGATCAACGCCGGCCGGGCGGACCGGATCCGGCGCATCACGGGGCCGATCTCGTTAGGAGCACTTCCTTGGCACGACACAACAGGCGCGCGTTCCTGCGGCGCGCTGGACTGGTCGCCGTACCGGCTGTCGTCGGCGGCGGCCTGACCATGCCCGGCGCGGCCAACGCCACCGCCGGCGCAGTCCCGGCGGCGTTGCGGCCGGGCGGGACGTTCGACCAGTACCTCAGCGGGCTCGCGGCGAACGATCAGTTCTCCGGCACCGTTCTGGTGGCCCACGACGGTCGTCCGGTGTTCTCGCGCTCGTTCGGGTACGCCGACAGGAGCAGAGGCGTCAGCAACCGTGCCGACACCGTCTTCTGCCTCGCGTCCGTGACGAAGCTGTTCACCGCGATCGCCGTCGCACAACTCGCGCAGCAGGGCTCGCTGACCCTGGTCGACCCGATCGGCAAGCACCTGACCGGGTTCGCCGCCGACGTCGCCGACACCGTCACCATTCATCACCTGCTCACCCACACCTCCGGCCTGGGCGACTTCACCCGGGACGCGGGCTACCTCGACGAGTCGGTCACCTGGACCACTCCGCAGCAGATGATGGACAACACCCTGCGCTACGTCCGCTCCGAGGCGCTCGCCTTCGCGCCCGGTGCGGGCAACCAGTACAGCAACTCGGGCTACCAGGTGCTCGGCAGCGTCATCCAGCAGGTCTCCGGCCAGTCCTACTACGACTACGTGCGTACGCACGTCTTCGAGCCTGCGGGCATGAAGGACTCGGGCTTCATCACCCTGCCGCAATGGCGCAGCGGAGCCCGGTACGCGCACCCGTATCCGGCCGATCCGTCCGGGCAGCACAACGACGCCCTCGCCGACGACGTGTTCGCCTACATCGGCAACCCGGCCGGCAACGCGCTCGCCAGTGCGCCGGACATGGTGCGCTTCGTCCGGGCGCTCACCGACGGCACCCTGCTCAACGCCGCGTACCGGGAGGTGTTCCTCACGCCCAAGCTGCCCCGGACGCCGCTCGCGGCCGAGCCGGAAGAGGGCAGGCCGGCGGTCACCCCGTTCGCCAGCTACGCGCCGGACAACTTCCTCATCAACGACCAGTGGGTCCTCGGGCACCTCGGCGGGGCTCCGGGAGTGAGCACCGGCGTCAGCTGGACCCCGACGACCGGCTGGACGGCGGTCGCGCTCAGCAACTACGACCCGTCGCCGGACGCCAACGTGAGCCAGGAGCTGCGCCGGATCCTGGCGGGCTGAGCGCCCGGGAAGAGCAGTGGCCGCCGTCGCGGATCCAGATTGGATAATCGGCCGCGCGGCGGCCACCAGGGCCGTGAACGGGCCGTGAACGTGTAACGATCACACTATAACAAATGTAAATCAATAACTTTTTCACTGTTGCGGTACTGGCCACGCCGCCTTGAAACTTCCTCCAAACGGTCTAGTAGGGGGCTCGGAGCCCCTCTCGCCGAGGCCAGCGAGGCGACTTCCATGCCAAGTGCCGCAACGGTTCAGACCACCTGCACCACCCGGGTCCGCCCGCCTCGCCGCGCCACGGTTCAGCTTCACCGACCGAGGAAGGAAGGTAGGAATGAGGATCACCAAGGTCACCCGTGCCTTGGGTGCCACGTCCGCCCTGTTGCTGGCGGCGGCCTTGTACGGACAAGGGGCACCCGCGCAGGCCGAGCAACTGGCCGCCGCCGAGAACTTCACCATCGTGATGCTGCCCGACACCCAGTTCGCCTCCGAGTACTGGCCGGAGGTGTACCGGGCGCAGATGCAGTGGGTGGACGATCACCAGGTTGCCAACAACATCAAGTACGTCCTGCACGTCGGCGACGTCGTGGACAACCACGACCAGCCGACCCAGTGGGCCAACAGCAAGAGCGCGATGGGTCTGCCCACCGACGACGTCCCCTACATCATCGGTCCGGGCAACCACGACCTGGACTCGACTACCACGCGGGCGGCGACGATCTACAACAGCCACTATCCCCGCTCGAAGTTCACCAGCCTGCCGTCGTTCGGCGGAACCTATCCCGCCGCGCAGAACGACAACGCCTACCACACGTTCACCGCCGGTGGCGTGGACTGGCTCGTGCTGGCGATGAAGTACGCGCCCAGCGACGCCGAGATCACCTGGGCGAACTCCGTCGTCGCGGCGTACCCGAACCACAACGCGATCCTGGTCACCCACGCCTACCAGAACGGGACGACCAAGGACAGCAACGGCACCAAGCTCTGGACCAACCTGGTCAGCAAGCACAAGAACTTCCGGTTCACCTTCTCCGGCCACTACGTCAACGCCGGAGTGATCCCCCAAGCCGGGGTGAACGGGAACACCGTGTACCAGATCCAGGCGGACTACCAGGACCCGTCCACCCGTGACCCCAACAGCTTCATGCGGGTCATGACGTTCAACCCGACCGCCAACACGCTGGACGTCAAGACGTACTCGCCGTATCTGAACACCTACAAGACCGATGCGGCCAACCAGTTCGTCCTCAGCAACATCAACCCCGTTCCGCAGGCGTGGAGCACCATCGTCGACAACACGACGGCGGACCGGTTCACGGCGAGCACGAACTGGGGCACGTCCACCTACTCGGCTCAGCGGTACGGCACCGACTACCGCTTCGCCGACCCCGTCTCGGCCAGCGACCCGGCCTGGTACAAGGTGAACATCCCAGCGACGGGCACCTATCAGGTGGCGGTCTGGTACTCGGCCAACGCCGGCTACAACAACTCGACCCCCTACATCGTCGTGACGCCGAGCGGGAACCAAGTCGTCAACGTCAACCAACAGGCCAACGGCGGCAAATGGGTGTCACTCGGCAACTTCACGCTGTCGGCCGGTGACGAGAACAAGGTGGGTGTCAGCCGCTGGACGGCCGGCACCGGATACATCATCGCCGACGCCGTGAAGGTCACCCGCATCAGCTGAACCACCGCACAGTTCCTGGTCTGAACCCCCTGGAGAACCTCGAAGGTGCGGTGCTCCGCCGCACCTTCACCAACCCCGTTCATCGCGCGCGCCGACAACCGCCACGGAGGGTGTCCCGTGATCCCGACGATTCTGCTCAGCGCAGCCCTCGCCGCCCACCCGCTGACCCCGTTCTCGATCGACCACCTCGTGAAGGTGACGATCCATCCCGATCGCGTCGACGTCGTCGCCGCCCTGGACATCGGCGAGGTGGCGGCGAAGCAGATCACCCCCGACTGCACCGCCTTCGCCGCCAAGTTCGACACCCGCGTCGACGGCGTACCCGTGAAGTGGACCGTGCAGTCGCAGGAGCTGAAACGGATCGGCGCGTCCGGCATCCCGAGCAGCCTGCTCACCTGCAGGCTGTCGGCACCGGCCACGGTCGGCGCGGCGACGGACGTCGCCGTGGTGAACGGCTATCTGGCCGACCGCACCGGCGCCAGCCAGATCCTGCTGGCCGGCGAAGGTGTTGCGCTGCCCGCGCAGCTGCCGCCCTACGAGCGCTCGGCGCAGGTGAAAACCTTGGCCGTAGCCGCAACGGCCACCTCAGACGCCTCGACGCAAGCCGAGGCTCCTCCGGCTGCCCCGAAGGACAAGAGCTGGCTGCAACGCGGTGAGGCATGGCTGGAAGGCGTCCTCGGCGACCCCGCGCCGCACGTTCTGCTGCTCGCCGTGCTCATGGCTGCCCTGCTGGGCGCCGCGCACGCGGCCCTGCCCGGCCATGGCAAGACCGTGATGGCTCTCTATCTGGCGGGACGCCAGGGACGCCGCCGCGACGCGCTCGTCGTCGGCGGCATCGTCACCCTCACCCACACCGCGGGAGTGCTGATCCTCGGCGTGGCCACCACGACCTTCGCCGGACTTGCCGCGGAATCGGTCCTCCAATGGCTCGGCGTGGGCAGCGGCGTGCTGATCACCGTCGTCGGGCTGGGCATCCTGATCAACGCCCTGCGCCACCGGCGCGACCATCATCACCGCCGGGCGCACCACCACCATCACCACGATCACCCGGGCAGCCGCCGCAATCTCACGGTCCTCGGCGTCGCCGGCGGGCTCGTCCCGAGCCCCACCGCCCTCGTGGTCCTGCTCGGCGCGGCGGCGCTCGGCCGCCTCTGGTTCGGCATCGTCCTCATCATCGTGTACGGCCTGGGCATGGCGGGCACGCTGACCGCCGCCGGCCTGCTCCTCTTGCGGGTACGCGACCGGTGGGCGTGGCTCGGCCGGTTGACCGTCCCGGCGGAGGCGACCGGCTCGGTGATCATCGTGCTGGGCTTCGGCCTGGCCGCCCGAGCCATGCTCGCACTGTGATCCGGCCCGTTCTGATCTGGACAGGAGTTCCCATGTCACGCACGATCGGACGCCTGCTCGGCGTCGCCCTCGCCGGTGTCACCCTGGCCGGAGCGGTGGCGTGCACCCACGACAGACCTTCCGCCGCTGTCCCCCTGGGCACCTCGGTCACCCCGGCGACCTCCGTCGAACCCTCCGCCGTCGCGAGCCCGGTCGCGTCCGCGACGTCCACTGTGATCGTGTCAGCGACCAATTCGGCTGGGCGGACGCTCGTACCGGCCTGCGCGGCCGCATTGACGGCTCGCCAGAACGCCGCCGACGCGCTGTCGCCGGTGTCGGCCGTGCTGGTGCAGAGCGGCCTTTTCCACGAGGATCTCGCCAAGGCCACCCGGGACCTGATGGCGGCGATCACCACCCTGCACGCCGCGCTCGGGGCCGCCGCCGAACTCGCCGCCGACCCGAAGCTCAAGGCGAAGATCACCGCGTACCAGCTGTCGGTGGAGCAGGCGATCGTCGCCGGCGAAAGCTCCGACAGCGAGCAGGCGAAGCTCAAAGCGGTGATCGCGTCACCGGCGATGCGCGACGCCGGCAACGCAGTCGTCGCCGCCTGCGCCTAGCCGTGCGGTCCTACCTGACCTGTGGATTCAATTCGGGCTCATGTTTCCTGCAAGCCGACGCCGATACCTTTCGAGCCGCAGCAACCGACCTCGAAAGGACAGATCAGTGAGGAAACGATCAGCGGCGCTGGCCACGATCGCCTGCGCGCTCACCGCAGCGGTCACGTTCGGAGCCGGCAGTCCGGCGTACGCGTCGATCGACGCCACCGTCGTCGTGCAGCGCGTCGGCAGCACCGGCAACGCCGGGTCGATGACCCACGAGGACGTCGGCGACATCTTCGCCGTCTGGGATCGCGTCGCGGACGGTCACGGCGTACGCGGCTCGCTCATCGACGGCAGTGGCACGACGCTGAAGTCGATCTACAACGGCAACGGAAACGGCACCAACGTCAAGTTCGCCTACGACATCAAGCCGGGCAACACGTACTACATGAAGGTCTGCCTGGTCGACGGCGCGTCCGACACGACGCCCATCAAGTGCGCCATGGGCTACGTGTACGAGTAATCACCTCGCCTGGCCTGGACCCGAGCGATCCCGGCCAGGCTTCGGTCAGTGGCAGGACACCTCCGGTCAGTGACAGGACACCTGCGGTCAGTGGCAGGACACGGAGAACTGGGCGACCGCGATGTGCAGCAGGTACGGCGGCGTCTTCCAGTCGACGCCCCGGTTGAGCGATCGGATCACGACCCGGCCGCCACTGACCGGGACCGTGCCGACCGCCACCCATCGGCCGCGGTTGGCCCACTGCTGGATGGTGAACGTCGACTTCACCGCGCCGCCCTCGGAATCGCGTACCTCGTAGAACGCGGGACTGCCCGCGATCCCGGCGCGGCCGGCATCCGTGTCGTCCGCAGTCGGCACGTACGCCGACAGGTCGCACGTCTTGGTCGCCGACCCGACGACGAAGTACCACTCGGCGTAGAAGGACGGGTCGTCCTTCGCCGCGTCACCCGACATCGGCATGGCGTCGTAGCCACCGCCGCACTTGCTCAGGCCACCAGTGCCGACGGAGTACCAGCCCGTGTACTTGTCGTCATGGGTGAACCGGCCGACCTGCCGGAATCCGGCGGTCGCCGACGACGGGCAGGTGTATCCGGCGTATCCCGTGAAGGTGACCGGTCGCGCCGCCGACGATGCGTTGGGCGTACGGCTCACGCCAGCGGTCGGCGTCGCGGACGCGGTCCGGCTCGGCGACCGCGAGACGCCGGGCGTCGGCACCGGACTCGGCGAATTCTCCAGCGTCGCCAGTGCGGATGCGGATGCCACCGGAGACACTGCGGGCTGCGCGTCGGCAGAGGTGTCGTCGTGGGAGAGACCGAACACCACGCCGAGCGTCATGGCGAGCATCCCCAGCACCGCGACCACGAACCAGCCCGTCGGTCCACGGAGCCCGCCGAGCAGCCGCCGGAGGCGGATCGGTTCCTCGTCGTCCACGCTCATCGCCGAGCGCCCCCTCGTCCTCCACGCCGAAGCAACAGCGCGATCATCGTCGAGGTTCGAGGCGCACGCGATGGGCTGAATGTAGGATGTGGACAGTGGCTGCGCGCCGGACCGGATGGCCCGGCACGCAGCCGATGTGCTCAGCCGAACGGCCCTACCGCAGGGTGCGGAGATCGATGGCCTCGGCCATGACCCGGTATCCGGCGTCCGACGGGTGCAGATGGTCGCCGGAGTCGTAGGCCGGGTTGATCTGCTGCGGGTCGGCCGGATCGCGGACCACCGCGTCGAAGTCGACCACGGCGTCGAAGTCGGTGCTCGTGCGGATGAACGCGTTCACCTCTTGCCGTACGCCGTCCCGCGCCTCGGTGTAGGAACGCCATCCCTTGATCGGCGTGATGGTTCCGACGACGACCTTCAGCCCTTGGGCGTGTGCCTGGGCGGCGAACTGCTTCAGGGCGAGCTTCAAGGTCTCCGGGTTCGGGTTGGCCAGGTTGAGGATGTCGTTGACGCCTTCGAGCACGATGACCGTCCGCGCCCCGGTCGTGGTCAGCATGTCCCGCGACAGCCGGGCGTACGCGTTCGGCCCGCCGATCCCGGTTCCGGTGCTGCTGTCGAGGATCCGGTTGCCGCTGAGGCCGCTGTTGACCACGCCGAGCTTGGTCGGCCCCGGCTCAGCGGCCAGCCGGTCCGCCAGGATGTCGGGCCAGCGCTGGTTCAGGCTGACAGTAGACCGGTCGCCGTCGGTGATCGAGTCGCCGAAGGTCACCACGGTGCCGTGCAGGAGGTTGGACTGGACGTCCACGCCCGTCACGTAGTACCAGGCGGTGGTCGGCTTGCTGAACGCCGCGCCCTGCTCGTCCGCCGCGTGGTCGCCGTCGGTCGCGATGAACGACGTCTGGTACGCCCGCGGATGCTCGGTGACCGCGCCGGACTCCACCGGCGTGTACACGGTCACCAGCAGATCCCCGTCCGCCGGAACGCTCAGGGAGATCGGGTCGCTGAGGACTTCGCCACCGATCGGGATCGTCACCGACGGCGAGCCGCCGAAGGTAACCTCCCGCATCGTGCCCGCGACCGCGTCCGGCCCGTCCGACCGGGACGCCACCGCCACCGTGACCCGGCCCATCAGGACCGGCGCCGTGCCGAGCGCGTTGGACAGGCGTACGCGAGCCGCGTCGCCGCCGACGCTGGTGTGCACCACGTTGCGGATCGACTGGTTCGGCAGGCCCAGGTCGGCGCCCGGCGTCGTCCGCGCCATGGCGGTCTGCCAGGTGCTCGCCCAGCGACCGGCCGGGTGTCCGGTGAGCTTGCCGAGGTCGACGACCGCGGCCATCGCCTGGTAACCGGCGTCCTTGGGGTGCAGGTGGTCGCCGGAGTCGAAGTCCGCCCGCAACTGGGTGGGCACCGCCGGGTCACGCAGCGCCGCGTCGAAGTCGGCCACCGCGTCGAAGGCACCGCTGGTCCGGATGAAGTCGTTGACCGCCTGGCGTACCCCTTCAAGCTCCTCGGTGTAGTTGCTCGACCCGCCGAAAGGCGTGAGGGTGCCCCCGGTGATCCGCAGCCCCTTGGCCTTGGACTGGGCCGCGATCTGGCGCAGGGCCGCGATGATCTCGGACGGCTCGTGATGCTGGGGCTGGCCGCCGATGTCGTTGATGCCGAGCATGACGATGACCGAGCGCACGCCGGGCGCGGTTAGGACGTCCCGGTCGAGCCGGGAGATCGCGTTGGGGTTCCAGGTGTTGGACACCAACCGGTTCGAGCTGATGCCGGCGTTGAGCACGCCGAGCCTGGTCGCGCCGGGCTCGGCGATCAGCCGGTCGGCCAGGTAGTCCGGCCAGCGGTGGTTCGCGTTCCGGGTGGAGGCGTTGCCGTCGGTGATCGAGTCGCCGAACGCGACCACGGCGCCCTCGGCCTGGCCGAGGACGTCCACCCCGCTGACATAGGGCCAGAAGGTGATCGCACTCGTGAACGCCGCACCGGCCTCCTCGGCGGCGTGGTTGCCGGCCACCGACAGGTACGAGGTCTGATTGGCCACCTGGTGATAGGTGACCGGCCCGGACGGCGCGGCCGTGTACACGCTGACCAGGAGGTTTCCATCTTCCGGCACAGCGAACGGGAGCGGGTCGCTGAGCACCTCGCCGCCGGCGGGGATGCTCACCGCGGACGCGCCGCCGAAGGTGAGCGATCGCATCGTGCCCGCGACCGCGCCGGGTGTGGTGGGCGCTTCGGCGACGGCCACCGTCACGGCGTCCATGCGTACCGCCACGCTGCTCAGGACGTTGGTCAGCGAGACGCGTACGCCGGAACCCCCGACGCTGGTGTGCACCACGTTGCGGATGGTCCGGTCGGCGTACCCGGTGGGCAGATTGGGCACGGTGCCCGTCGCCGCCGCCGACCAGGTCCCGACCCAGTCGTCGGGCGGTGGCGCCGATTCGGCCGCGGTGACGGGACTCGTCGGGCTGAGAACCAGGGCCAGCACGGTACTGGCGGTTAACAGCATCTTCTGGACATAGGACATAGTATCTCCTCCCCAGGTTGGGGACGAGTGTGCCTCTCGATGTCAGCGACGTCAACAGGTGCTCACAATCCTGTCCACATGAGACTTTCCGTGCCGTTCGGTCCCCCGAATGGGGCTTGACCAGACACAACACGGCATCGGCACGGATCGGCTATCGACAACAGCCGAGAGGCAGAGATCAGCGTCATCGATGCCCTGAGCAGGGTCTTGTGGTACTTCGGACATGGGACGTAGGATGTCCGAACATTTCGTCCATGTTTCCTGAGCCCGCGCTCGACCCGCTCCGCGTTCAGCGCCGGCAAGTGGAGGTATCGCGCTTCATGACGAGACAACACCACCGACTACATCGCAAACTGCTCTCCGTCGCCGTGGTCGCCACGATGGCGGCGGCCACCTTGCTCACCGGCGGGACGGCGTACGCCGCCGAGCCGTATCACGAGGAAGGGGCGGTCTACACAGCGAAGGCGGACGGCTACTTCTGTTACCGCATCCCCGCGATCGTCAAGGCCGCCAACGGTGACCTGCTCGCCTTCGCCGAAGGCCGGGTCAACAACTGCGACGACCGCGGCAACATCGACCTGGTACTCAAGCGCTCCCACGACGGCGGCAAGACCTGGGGCCCGCTCCAGGTCGTGTCCAAGGGCAACGGCGACACGCACGGCAACCCGATGCCGATCGTCGACGAGCGCACCGGCCGGGTCGTGCTGTTCACCACGCACAACCCCGGCACCGGCAGCGGCGGCCGGGTTCCGTTCCTCCAGATCAGCGACGACAGCGGAGCGACCTGGAGCGCGCCGCGGCAGATGTCCGAGCTGTTGCAGGCGGACTGGACCGCCTGGTACGCCACCGGCCCGGTGCACGCCATCCAGCTCAAGCGCGGCCCGCACGCCGGACGCCTCGTGATGAGCGCCAACCACGAGTCGGTCGGACCCGACGGGCGCAGCGTCGCCGGAATCCACCTCGGCTACAGCGACGACGGCGGCGACACCTGGCACCTCGGCGCCAGCGCCGGCGGCGTGTCCGACGACATCTTCGTCAACGAGTCCACCCTGGTGGAGCTGACCGACGGGCGGATCTACGTCAACGTGCGCGAGTCCGGCACGTCGGAGGGCACCCGGGCGTACGCCATCTCCAGCGACGGCGGCGCCAGCTATGACGCTCCGTTCCAGATGGTTCCCGCGTTGACGATGCCGGTCGTGCAGGGCTCGCTGCTGCGCCTGACCGCCACCGACGAAGGCGACGCGCAGAACCGCATCCTGTTCTCCGGCCCGGCCAACCCCGGCAAGCGGGAGGCGCTGACCATCCGCTCCTCGTTCGACGAGGCGAAGACCTGGGAGACCTGGCAGGAGGGCAAGGTCATCAGCTGGGGTCCCGGTGGTTACTCCGACCTGGTCAAGATCTCCGACGATCCGGCTCTGGGACCGGTGGCCGGCGTGCTCTACGAAAGCGGCGTGGCCGCACTCTACGAGGTCATCCAGTTCGTCCGGTTCAACGAGGCGTACCTGGACACCCCGAACGGCACCCCGCCGAGCCTGCCGCCAGCACCGGCGCCCGGCCCGACGACGCCGGACGCGTCGCCCCGCTACGACAACACCGCGTACGTCCGCGGCAACCCCACCCTCGGCGAAGGCCGGTACGGCACCGGCCTCGCGGCCGACGGCGTCGACGACTACGTGGAGATGCCGTTCAACCAGACCCTCGACCTCGACGACGACCAGTTCACGATCATGACGTGGTTCCGCTACACCGAGACCTCCGGCAGCATCGTGATCTGGTGGTGCTACCAGGTCGGTACGGGAGCCGCCCAGATCTGGCTGCGCGCCGAACCGGCGAGCAACCGCATCCGGGGCGTCGTGGGCACCGGCCAGGGCGACGCGAACATCACCATCCCCGGCGCGTACAACGACGGGAAATGGCACCACGTCGCCATGCAGCGCACGGCGACCCGCGTCACCGTGAACATCGACGGCGCGACCGTCGTCGACCTCGCCGCGCCCCGCGGCTCGGTGACCACCGGCAAGGAGTTCGGCATCAACAGCGTGTTCCTGGGTCGCCGCGTCGACGGCCTGAACAACACGTTCAAGGGTGACCTGGACGAGTTCCGGATCTACGGCCGTGCGCTGACCGCCGAGGAGCTGACCGAGATCCGTACGCACAACGTGCCGATCGCCGGGCAGCTCAAGCTGCGCCTTCCGTTCGACACCATCAACCCGCAGAGCTAGCAAACCGAGCTAGCTGAACCTGGGTGCCCCGCCGATCGCCGGCGGGGCGCCCGACCCCATCGCGAACTAGGGTGAATACCATGTTCGAGACAGGATTGGTCAATCTCTATACCCGCGACATCGAGGCAGGTATTCGCTTCTACCGCGATCTGCTCGGCCTGACGGAGACGTTCCGTACGCCCGTCGAGGGCGTTCCCGAGCACGTCGAACTGCGTGCCGGCGGATTCACCATCGGCCTCGGCACGGTGGCGGCGGCCAAGCGGGTCCATGGGATGGATGCCGAACCCGGCCGCCCCGCGATGGTTCTGGTGCTCTGGGCCGACGACGTCGACAAGGAATTCGAGCGGCTCGCCGCCGCCGGCGTTCCCGTTGTGCAGCCGCCGCACGACACCGGCAACGACAACCGGAACGCCCTGATCCAGGACCCTGACGGCAACCTTGTCGAGATCGTCTCCAAGGTCGGGTGAGCGTCCTACATTCGGCCCAGCCGGGTCGACGAAACGGTTAACGGACGATGTCCTCCGGGTTGACGATCGATGATCTTGCGGGCAGGATGCCACACAAGATCGATCGAACGTCCAGATTGGAGCGACGCGTTGCAGCGATTCCTCAGGGGCGGCATCCTCGCCGCGGCCACCGCGCTCGCGACGGCGGTGTTGATGCCCGGCACCGCTCAAGCCGCGGGGACCCCGGACACCACCATCTACATCACGAACAGCTTCACCAACGTCGCGTCGATGAGCTTCCACGACGACGGTGACAAGTTCACGGTGTGCGACCTGTACGCCGACGGCCACGGCGTACGCGGCTCCCTCTACTACGCCGGCGACCGGGTGGCGACGCTCTACAACGGCTCGGGTACGGGCGCCTGCAAGAGCTTCACCTATGACGTCAAGGCAGCCGCCGGCGGCTACGACATGTGGGTGTGCCTTGTGGACGGTTCCGGTGACACGACCGGAAGCGGCTGTGAGTACAAGCAGATCTCGGAATAAGGGGAAGCCATGCGACGAATCGCTTATGCCGCAGTGACGTTGTTCGTGGCCGTGGTGGCCACCCTGGTCACGCCGACCGCCGCGAGCGCGGCGCCGACGCCGGAGAACGACCACGCGGTCGCCGCCACCGTCGACACCGTCCTGAGCTGCTACGCCATCGACGGCGCCAAGGTCTGCTACGAGAAGAGCGGCGACAAGTGGTGGGTGCAGGACACCGCCAAGGACGGGATGTCGGCCGTCGCCGACTGGCGTAACTACCTGACCGCCAACGGCGACCTGTACCGGCAGGGCAAGTGCATCAACTCCCTGGGCTACGGCAACTGGGGCGTCTGCAACAAGAACTACTACGAGACCAGCAAGCTGATCATGCGCATCTGCGTCATCGACTACTCGGGCGGTGGCTCGGTCTGCTCCAACTGGGTGACCGTCCAGGCCGGCATCATCGAGGCGTAAGGCCTCAGGCAGGCGAGAGGCCCGCTGGAGATCTTCTCCAGTGGGCCTCTTTCGACCATCCCGCCGTCAGCTGGCCTCCTCGGCCGCAGAGCGGCGGCTCAGCACCGCCCGAAAAGGAAGCGCCCGCACTGAAGAGTGCGGGCGAATGTATGGGCGCTTGTCAGGCGGCGTCGAGGGCCGCGGTGATCTTGCGGGTCATGTCCGCCAGGACCGGGGTGGGCTTGCTGTCGCCGAGCGCCGATTCGACGGCGACCAGGACGATGCCGCGGTAGTTGTCGGCCTCGGCCGGGGCCTGCGCCTTGAGCAGGCTCATCGCCTCGGTCAGCGCGGGCAGCACCTTGTCGGCCAGCTCGGCGACGGACTTGCCGCTCAGGTCCATGCCGCCCTTCTTCTCGGCGAGCACGTGCCCGACCGGGCCGGTGGCCGAGGCCAGCGCGATCGAGCCGCTGGTGGCGATCTTGTGCGGCGAGCCGCCGACGGCGCCGGCCGCGGCGAGCAGGGACACCGCGCCGTACGCGCCGGTCCGCAGGGTCTGCTTGGCGTCGGCGGTGAAGGTGATGGACATTTCGTACTCCTTTGTCGGGGTGCTTGCTTCGTTTGCGATGTGACTACGATCGGCCGCCGTTCTGTCATGGGACCGTCGTCGTGCTGTCACGGGCGGCCCGCGCGCTGTCATGAGCGATCCAGCGCACCGGTGATCTCCCGAGTCACCTGCGCCATCGCCGGTCCGGGCTCGCGCCATTGGGTGCGGATCGCCGCCTCGATGGCGACCAGAACGGTGCTGCGGAAGTTGTCGGACTCCGCCGGAGCCTGTTGCCGGAGCAGGCTCATCGCCGCCGATAGCGCCGGCAGGACCTGCGCGGCGAGGTCGGCCACCGAGGTGCCGCTCAGATACACCCCGGCCTTCTTGTCAGCGAGCACCCCGCCGACCGGGCCGGTCGCCGAGGCGAGCGAGATCAAGCCCTCGGCTGCGATCCGGTGCGGCGTGCCACCCGCGCCCCCGGCCGCCGCCAGCAGCGACACCGCGCCGTACGCAGCCGTCCGGATGGTGAGTTTGTCCTGCTCGGAGAAGGTGATGGACATGGTCGTGACTCCCTTGGAGAAGAGAAGAGGTCAGTTGCGGGGGCCGAGGAAGTAGCCACCGGTCGCGTCGAGTACGCCGCCGGTGATCCAGCGGGCGTCGTCGGAGGCCAGGAAGGCGACCGCCGCCGCGATGTCGGCCGGCTGCCCGACCCGGTTGAGCGCATTGGCGGCGGCGAGGCGGTCCTCGGCTGCCGCCGTGGCGAGCATCCAGCCGGAGGTCTCGGTGACGGTCGGCCCCGGAGCCACCGCGTTGACGGTGATGCCGCGTACGCCGACCTCCTGGGCCAGGCTCCGCACGAGCACGTCGATCGCGCCCTTGGTCATCGCGTACGCCACCTCCGGCGACACCACCCGGGTAGCCGCCGAGGAGACGCAGACGACCCGGCCGCCGTCGGACATCATCGGCAGCGCTCGCTGGACGAGGAAGAAGGGCGCCTTGACGTTGACCGCGAACAGCCGGTCGAACGACGCCTCGGTGGTGTGGGCGAACGAACCGGCCGTGGCCAGGGCGGCATTGCTGACCAGGACGTCCAGCGGCCGCCCCGAAAGACCCGAGGCCAACCCGGCGAACAGCGCGTCCAGATCACCGGGTACGCCCAGCTCCGCCCGGACCGCGTACGCCCGCCCGCCGGCCTGCTCGATCTCGGCCACCGTCCGCCCGGCCGCCTCGTCGTCGTGGCCGTAGTGCACCGCGACCAGTGCGCCGTCGACCGCCAGGCGCAGCGCGACCGCCCGGCCGATGCCCCGAGAGGCCCCGGTCACCAGGGCGGTCTTGCCGTTCAGCGCAGTCATCTCGCACTCCTTGATCAGATCGACTGCGCAGAACGCTAAGTTCGGCCACCACAGAAGGAATGAGTAAGGTGACTCATGATCCGCAAATAGGTACGAGGGATACGTGATGCTGCAAGGACGGGCGGAAGAGATCCGAGCCGTCGACGCGCTGTTGGCCGACGCCAGAACCGGCACCAGCGGCGTCCTCGTGCTCCGAGGCGAACCCGGATTGGGCAAGTCCGCACTGCTCGAGTACGCCGCCCAGGCCGCCGACGGGGTCACCGTGCTGCGCGGCGCAGGCGTGGAGACCGAGGTGGAACTACCCTTCGCCGCCCTGCATCTGCTGCTGCGACCGGCCCTCGACCGGCTCGACACGTTGCCCGAACCGCAGTCCGTCGCCCTGCGGGGCGCGTTCGGCCTGGCCCCGATGGGTCAGACCGACAAGTTCCTGGTCGGGCTGGCCACCCTCAGCCTTCTGGCGGAGCTGGCCGAGAACCGCCCGCTGCTGGCCGTCGTCGACGACGCCCAATGGTTCGACCAGGCCTCGGCCGCGGCCCTGCTCTTCGCGGCCCGCCGGCTGCATTCCGAAGGCGTCGCCCTGCTGATCGCCGCGCGCGACGACCAAGCCGCCTTCCCCACCTCCGGTCTGCCGGAGCTGCGCCTCGGCGGACTGGTACGCGACGACGCCGAACGCCTGCTCAGCGGCGGACTCCCCACCCACCTGCGGGAGCAGGTGCTGGCCGAGGCCGGCGGGAACCCGCTGGCCCTCATCGAACTGTCGAAAGCGGCCGGCGCGGGCGAACTGGAAATCGCCGGGCCGCTCCCGCTCACCGATCGGCTCCTCGACGCCTTCGCCGGGCAGATCCATCGCATGCCCGAACCCACCCGGAAGATGCTCGCCGTGGCGGCCGCCGAGGACACCGGCGCGCTCGGCGTCGTCCTCGCCGCGTCGGGCGCGTTGACCATTCCGGCCGACGCACTGGAGCCCGCGGAGCTGGCCGGGCTCGCCAAGGTCACCGGTGGCGTCCTGCGATTCCGCCATCCGCTGCTGCGCTCAGCGGCGTACCACAGCATCTCCTCGGCCCAGCGCCGCGCGATCCATCAGGCGCTGGCCGGAGCGGTGAGCGACGACCGGCGGGCGTGGCACCTGGCCCTGGCCGCGACCGGACCGGACGAGGAGATCGCCGGCGCCCTCGAACAGTCGGCCGAGCAGGCCGGCGCCCGCCTCGGCTACGCGGCGATGGCGACCGCCTACGAACGTTCCGCGCAGCTCAGCGCCGACCCGGGACAGCTGGCCCGCCGGCTGGCGGCGGCCGCGCTGGCGGCCAAGGAAGCGGGGCAAGGCCGCCGGGCGGCGGACTTGAGTGAACGCGCCGCGCACCAGACCACCGATCCGGTGACCTTGGCGCGGCTCTCCGACGTCCGAGCAGCGGTGGCCTACGACGAGGGCTCGCCACGCGGAGCGGCTCGTTTCCTGGTCGACGGCGCGACCCACGTCGCCGAAGCCGATCCGCGGACCGCCGCCCGCATGCTCATGGCCGCAGCACACAACATCTGGGCCGCGGGCGATCCGGCGCTCGCCGCCGAGGCGTCCCACCTGCTCGACCGGCTGGAGCTGCCGGCCGACGACAGTCTCGTCAGCCTCACCCGCGGCGTCGCGCTCGTCTACGGCGGCGACCTCGAATCCGGCTACCCGATGGTGGACGGCTTCCTCCGGCAGGCTTCGACGTCCGGCGTCCCCGCCCAGATGATGGCCGCCAACCTCACCTTCATCTGCGGCCGCCTCGATCAAGCCGTCGAACTCACCACCGCGATCGCCGCCGGCTGCCGGGCCGAAGGCCGGATTCGGCTGCTTCCCTTCGCGCTCAACCATCTCGCGTACACGCAGGTCGTGATTGGACACCACCGGGACGCGCGCGACAACGGCGAGGAAGGGCTCCAGCTCGCGCTCGACACCGGCCAGCCGCACGCCGCCACCGGCCTGCGCGGCCAGCTCGCCTGGCTGGCCGCGGTCGAGGGCGACGAGGAACGCTGCCGCCCACTGGCCGAAGCCGCCTTGGCCTTCGCGGTCAGCCACAACGCCCCGGCCGTCGCCCTGCTGCCGATCTGGGCGCTGGCCATGCTCGACCTGACCCAGGGCCGCGACCAGGCGGCCCTCGACCGCCTCCAGGCCCGTCCCGCCGGCTCGTCGCACTTCGGCACCAGATTCGTCGTCGACGAGGTCGAAGCGGCGGTACGCCTCGGCACACCCGATCGCGTCCGCGAATCGATGGAGCTGGCCGAGCGCTGGACCGACTTGTCCGGCGAGGCCTGGGCGAACGCTCTGATGGCCCGCTGCCATGGATTGCTCCGCGACTCGGAGGAAGACTTCGCCCGGGCGTTGGACCTGCACAAACTCGCACCCCAGCCGTACGAGCAGGCCCGAACCCGGCTGGCTTACGGCGAGTGGCTGCGCCGCCGGCGTCGCAAGGCCGAAGCCCGCCCGCACCTGCGCGAGGCCCATGAAGCCTTCGAACGCCTCAACGCGCGACCGTGGGCCGACCGCGCCGCCGCCGAACTGCGGGCCGCCGGGGAAGTCACGCCCACCCGGCGTCGCGTCGATCCCGGCGCCGCGCTGACCGCCCAGGAACTCCAAGTCGTACGCCTGGCCGCGACGGGCGCCACCAACCGTGACATCGCGGCGCACCTGCTGCTCAGCCCGCGCACCATCGGCCAGCATCTGTACAAGGCGTTCCCGAAGCTGGGCATCTCCTCCCGGACCGAGTTGGCCCGGCTGGACCTCGACCGGCTCTAGGCCTGCTTCGTGGTCTGACGCCGGTCAGCGACCCGCCCGGCGACCCAGGCCACGCCGACCGAGCACGCCACCAGCACCACGCTGCCGACGACGTCGAGCAGGTAATGGTTCCCCGTGGTCAGCACGACGACGATCATCAGCAGCGGGAAGACCCACGCCAGCCACGCCCACCGGGGATGGCGTACGCGCACGGCCGCCCACACCGCGTACGCGCACCACAGCGACCAGGCCACGTGCATGCTGGGCATGGCCGAGAAATGATTCTGGCCGCTGCCGGGGTCCCGAGTCTCCGCTCCCCAGAACGGATCGTGCTCGGCGACGACGTCGACGACGCCCGGCAACGCCAGCCGGGGCGGTGCCATGGGCAGCAACCAGAACACGGGCAGCACCAGGACCGTCATCGCCACCACCGTCCGGCGGACGTGCCGATAGACCTCGGAACGCCGCAGGTACGCCCACACCAGTACGCCGAGCACCACCAGGTAGTACGAGCGATAGAAGACCACCGCCGGTGCGGCGAAACCCGGATACTCGACGAGCCACCGATTCGCCCACAGTTCGACGTCCAGCCCGAGGCTCCGTTCGAGACTCTGTAACGAACTCGCGTGGGCCGTGGCCGCCACCGCGTCCTTGCCGGCAGCCGTGTGCAGCAACGAGAACAACCACAGCCACAGCGCCAGCCCGCCGAACTCCACCACCGCAGCCGACGCCTTGAGCAGCCGAGCTCGAAGCGTCATCGGCCTCACCCGACCACGTCGACGGTCGCTGTCGCACCCGGCCCGCTCTTGTCGGCGAACAGGGACAGTTCCCAGCTCAGGTCGACCCGGCTGCCCGGCTTCACGGAGATCTTGCCCCGCATCTCGAACCACACGCCGGTGAGCGCGGGGATCTTCGAGACGCCGCAGCTGAGGCCGCCGAGTTGCAGCGGATACGGTCCGGCGCCGGTGACCCGGACCGCGTACGCCGGACAGGGCGACAGATCGACGTCCTTGCCACCGGGGTTGTGCAGGACGACGTAGTAGGTGAACTCCTCACCGCTGCGCACTTGCGACGGGGCCCGGACGGCGACGCCCAGGGTCTCACGCGGGCTGGGCAAGGGGCCGCCTGATCCGCCGTAGACGATCCAGTTCGCTTTCGGTTTGCGGCAGACGCCGCGCAATCGATCGGCGAGCCGAATGCGCGTCGGGTCATCGGCAGAGAAGGAGAAGTCCGGATCCCTGTACTCGTTCACGCAGGCATCCGAGTCGGCGACGGCCACCCCGACGGAGTCACCTGGGTACACCGTCACAGAGTTCGCATCGGACGACGCGGGCACCACCGTTGTCCTCCGCCCCCCGTCGGGAGCGGTGGCCTCCAGTTTCGGCGTACCGGTGATGCCGCAGATCGCGTCGCCTCGATATTCCAGTGTGTAGATCAACTCGTCCGGACGACCGCCGAACCCGGACGGGAATCCCTTGACGGCGAAATCTCGTGCCCGGCATTCGGCCGCCTGTTTCTCTGCGGATGCCGGCGGCTCGGTGTAGGGCACGGCTTGCCAGGGGACGACGATCGCGTTCGATGGTAGATCGATCCCCGGGCCGGTCGGCGACATCACCGGGCCGCCGATCGCCAGGACCGCCGCGAACGCGGTCAGCGACCCGAACGCCCGGGCGACCCAGCGACGGCCACGGCGTACGCGCATGCCGGCGTGCACCCGGGCGACCGCGTCGGGCCAGGACGGCAGCGCGTACTTCGGATCGTGCAGCAACCGCCGCAGCTCGTCTTCGAGGTCAGACATGGTCCTCGCCTCCTTCCAAGGCAGGCCGGTCGGGCATCGCCGCACGCAGCCGTGCCAGCGCTCGCGAGCTGTTGCTCTTGACCGTCCCGACGGCGCAGCCGAGCACCTGCGCGACCTCGACCTCGGTCAGGTCCTCGTAGAACCGCAGCACCAGCACCGCCCGCTGCTGACGGGGCAACGTGGCCAAGAGCCGCCACATCGTGTCGTCCGCCGGTTCCGGGTCCAGCCCGGCCCGATCCGGCACCACGTCGGTGAGGACCTCACGCCGTCTACGCCGGATGCCGCTGACGAAGCCGTTGACGATCGCCCGCCGCACGTACGCCTCCGGCATGTCCTGGCGTTTCACCCGGCGCCACGCCAGCCCGGTACGCTCCAGCGCGTCCTGGACGAGATCGGCGGCCAGGTGCGGATCGCCGGTGAGTACATGCGCGAAGCGCAGCAGCGCGGTGTGCCGCGCCCGGATGAAGTCGTCGAACTCCTCCGTGGCCGGCCACGCCGCGGCAGTAGGCGTCTCCCCGTTCACACGTCCTAGACGGTCGACCGCCACAGAGGGTTGCATGCGGCGTCCGGCGGAACGAGCCGGTACGGACACCGGTACTGAGCCGCGACGCGCACCGGATTTCCGTACGTGTCCCGATGCCTTGCGATCGCGCACTTCCTAGATTTCGAGCCAGTCTTCTCATCTCTAGGAGTTCTGATGTCGATGCGTTGGGTGGCGGCGGCGGCGATTGCGATCGCACTGGCGGCAGGCGCGAGCGGGTGCGGCGATTCGTCGGATACGGCCGGCACTGGAAGCGGCGCTGGGGCGTCCACGGCGGGCAAGGATTCCAAGGCGAAGGGAGCCAAGGCGTGCGACCTGCTGAAGCCGGCCGACGTCGCCGGGCTGCTCGGCGTCGACTCGCCCAAGCCGTCCAAGCAATCGAACAAGGAGTGCGTGTACACCAGCGGCACCAAGTTGGTGCAGATCGCCGTCGAGCCGGGCACCTTCGATCCGTCGATCTTGGAGACGGCGTTGCGCGGCCGGGCGGTGAAGGTCGAAGGGCTCGGCGACGTCGCGTACACGTTCCAGAACCAGGCGATCGGCCAGACCCACGTCTGGGCCAAGGGTCAGTACCTGACCCTGTCGGTCGGGGCGACCACCGCCGACGACACCGTGGCGGCGTCGAAGCAGCTCGCCGAGGCGGCGGTCGGCCGGCTCTGAACGGCTTCTGAGCAAGCGCGGCGGGGGAGGGCCACTCCCCCGCCGCGATGATCATCGCATGTAGACTCCTGCGTTCGTGGCGAGCAGTCGGACGGGTGTGGACGAACGCCCGACCGTCGCCACCGTCTTCGCCGCCCATCGCCTCGCGCTCGTGCGCCTGGCGATTCTGCTCGTCGACGACCTGCCGACCGCCGAAGACGTCGTCCAGGACGCCTTCGCCGGGCTCGTCCGCAGCCACGGCGACGGCGCCGATATCAACGACCAGCTCGCGTACCTGCGCCGAGCCGTGGTGAACAACGCCGGTTCCGTGCTGCGCCGCCGCCGGACCGCGCGCGGCTACGTGCCGCCGCACGAGCCCGGGCCGGCCGGTCCCGAAAGCGAGGCGCTGCTCGCGGACGAGCATCGCGAGGTCCTCACCGCGCTGCGCCGCCTCGGCCAGCGGCAACGCGAAGTACTCGTCCTGCGGTACTGGTCGGATCTGTCCGAGGCCGAGATCGCCGCTACCCTGGACATCTCCAAAGGCGCGGTGAAGTCGCTGGCCAGCCGGGGCGTGGCAGCGTTGCGAGAGCATCTGGGGTTGGCGGAATGAGCGAGGACGTCGAGCGCCGGCTCCGCGCCGCCCTCTCCGCGCGGGCCGATCTGGTCACGGCGGACTCGCTCCGCGCGGTCGATCCAGTGGTACGCACAGCGCCCGAGCGGCGCCGTCGGTTCTGGCCGGTGTTCCTGCGGCCGGTACCGCTGGGCGCGTTCGCCGCCGTCGTGGTGTGCACTGTCCTCCTAGGACTGATGCTGCGCCCGGTACGGGACGGCGAATCCGTTGACGTCGCCACCCTGGAGGGGATCAGCTTCACGGTGCCCGACGGCTGGCAGTTCCGTCCCCTGGTCGAAGGCATCGGCTGCGTACAGCCCGCCGACGCCGCCCCCTCCGGCGACACCTGTACGCCCACCGGAGTCGAAGTCCGCGTCGGCGAGTTCGTCGGATGGCCGCAGAACTCGCTCGACCGCGACGACGGCTGGGGCGTGGACGCCGAGGACTGCTCCGCCGCCGGCGTACCCGATCCGCTCGCGACCGTCACCGCGAACCGGCTGACCGCTCGCCAGAACCAGACCGTCGACGGGCATCCGGCGGCGTACCGGGCGTGGGCCGTCAGCTGCGGCTCGTCCACTGTCACCGTTCGGTTGTGGTGGGTGCCGGACGCCGCGGTGACCGTCTACTCGCGAGGGTTGGCCGACCGTTACGACGCCACCGTCGATCAGCTCGTCGGCAGCCTCCGCCTCCCCCGCCGGTAGCCGTCGCGAATTTCTTCGCATCGTCAGGCAACCCCGCCCTGAGTCGCGCATCTGAAGAAGCGGGCGCAGATCGCGCCCGATGCACGACCACAGATAGGAGTGCCATGCGGGGCAACATCGTCCGGCAGGCCGCCACGCTGGCGGCGCTGGGTCTGGTCCTCGGCCTCACCGCGTGTGCCGCGAAAGCGGAGCAGCCCGACGCGGCGGCGACCACACCAGCCGGATCCACCACGGCGACCGGCGTACCGGCCGCCACCTCAGCCGCCGCCCCGGCCGCGGGCAGCGTCGGCTGGCGCGGGGCACTGCTGAAACTCCAGCCCGGCTGGGCCAAGGCCGCCGGCGACGACGAGACGTTGTGCCTACTGCCGTCTGGTGGCCCGGCCGCGGTCTGCAAAGCGCTGGGCCACACCGACACGGTCAAGGACTGGCTCTTCCTGTACGCCTCCGAGCGCCGTGCCGGCGCAGCCGCACCCGCCGACCCGAAGACGCTCGACGGGTCCGACATGGGTTTCTGGCTCTACAACGGCGGCGAGCCGCCCTGCGACCAGTGGAGCCGCAACGAGCGAGTCGACAACGCGAGCAAGACCGTCGGCGGGCTGGTGGCGTACTACGGCAAGTGGCAAGTCACCTGCGCGGACGGCGGAGCGAGCTTCATCGCGCAGCGGTGGCTGCTGCCCAAGAGCCGGCTCGGCATCGTCTCCTACGCACTGACCGAGGCATCCGCGACCGCCATCGCCGAAATGGTCAGCACGATGGACATGGTGGGCTACGAGGTCACCGAGACCAAGTGACGCACGAGGTGTGGCCGGGTCCCCGGTCACACCTCCCACTAGTCCTGACGCCTACCAGGTAGTGAACACGAAGGCATGTGCTCATCCGCGGTCAGTAGACGATGTTGTCGCGGCCGTTGGAGGTCGCCAGCCAGATCTCGACGGTCGAGGCCGACCCGGTCGTGCGCAGCTCGACGCAGGTGTCGTACGGGTTGAGCCAGCCGACCGGCCGGCACTCGAACTGCGGCGGCGCGAAGTCGAACCAGGTGGCCCGCCAGCCTTTGGTCTGTTCGAGGTGGAGGCCGAGGCGGTGGGCCAGCTCGGAAGGCGTACCGGTGCCTTGCACGGTTATGCGGCGCGTGCAGGCGTTGGTGCACCCGGTCTCCTCGTGCACCACCGTCATGCCTGCCGGCAGGGGCAGCACCGCATCGCTCGGCGGCACCGTCTCGACCCCGACGACCGGGACCGCGAGCGTCACGGTCACGCCGAGCAGCCACACCAGCGCGCCGGGCAGGAGCCGCGCGCCCAGGTGCGCGAGCCGCCTCGCCTCGTACGCGACCGCGCCCGCCACGAGCAGCCCAGCCCCGACGAGGTGCCACCGAAGTCCGTCATCGATCGTGGGCGGGCTCGCGTAGCTGCCGGCGAAGACGGTCCAGACCGACCAGGCCAGCACCCAGACGGCCAGCGCCAGGCCCACACGCCAGGCGTACGCACGGCGCCGGGCCAGCAACGCCCACGCGACCGGGAAGATCAGCACCATCGGGACGAGCACGGCGACCTCGACCGGCTCGAGCAGTTCGTCGGCGATCGGGTCGCCGGGCTGGAGAACGGGCCAGACCGGAGCGGTGGCGGCGACCGCGGCCGCCACCGTGAGCAGCCGGTACACCAAGTCACGCGGGTTCACGGGGCGTTCGACGCGTACGCCCGGGGATCGGTTGCGTGATCGTGTATAACTGTCCACAGTCTGCTCACACCCCTGCGGCGGCCGGGGCTACTTCGACGAATTGGACGTTGTGGTGGCTCTCAATCCGATCCCGGATCTGCTCGACGCGCTGCGGGAAAGCCTCGTCGGCGTCACCGACGGCCAGGTGGCCCAGTACATCCCGGAACTCGCGCACGCGGAGCCGGGCTGGTTCGGACTCGCCCTGGCCACGCTCGACGGCCACGTGTACGCCAGCGGCGACGCCGACCAGCCGTTCACCCTCCAGTCCGTCTCGAAACCCTTCGTGTACGCGCTGGCGCTGACCGATCGCGGGCTGGACGAGGTGGTCGACCGCGTCGGGTTGGAGCCCAGTGGCGAGGCGTTCAACGCCACCCGGCTGGAGCCCGGGACGGGCCGCCCGCCGAACCCGATGGTCAACGCCGGGGCGATCCTGACCACGTCGCTGGTGGACGAGGGGTTCCCCCGCATCCTGGCCGGGCTTGAGGCGTTCGCCGGGCGCGTACTCGGAGTGGACGAGCGGGCGTACGAGTCGGAGGTCGAGACCGGCGACCGGAACCGCGCGATCGCCTACTTGATGCGTACCGCTGGATCCTTGCGGGCCGACGCCGAGCAGAGCGTGCGGCGGTACTTCCGGCAGTGCGCGATCCAGGTGACCGCCCGCGACCTGGCGGTGATGTCCGCGACCCTGGCCAACGGGGGTGTCAACCCGGTGACCGGCGTGCAGGTGGTCACCCGCGACACCGCGTCGCACGTGCTGACCGTCATGGCGACCTGCGGGATGTACGACTTCGCTGGGGAATGGCTGCTTCGGGTGGGGCTGCCCGCGAAGAGCGGGGTGAGCGGCGGGATCACCGCGGCGCTGCCCGCACAACTCGGCATCGGGCTGTTCAGCCCGCCGCTGGACGAGCGGGGCACGAGCGTCCGCGGCATCGCGGCGTGCGAGGAACTGTCGGCCCGGTTCGGCCTGCACCTCATGCGACCGCCGGCCCGCACCGCGTCAGCCGTCTACCGCACCGAGAACGGCGACCGCCTCCTCGTCCGCGGCCTGCAGGGCGACTTCGGGTTCGCCGCGGCGGAGGCGCTGACCCGCGACGTCGCCGGTCAGGCCGCCGAAGGCCGGCTGTTGGTGCTCGACCTCGACCGGGTCGGCCAGCTGCACCCCGTCGCCGTCCACCTCCTCGGCACGCTGATCGAGCGGCTGGCCGCGTACGGGATGACGACGGTGGTGGCCGACGTCAACCGGCGCGGTCTGCTGCCGCAGGCGCATCGCGAGTTCCCCGGACTGGACCTGGCCCTGCGATGGTCGGAAGCGATCCCGATCAGCGCCCAGCTGCGTGTCAGCGCTCACGACAGGCTGGGAACAGTCCGGTGACAGGACGGCCGCCGATCGTAGTCGCCATGCCAACCTTTGAGACTCCCGCGCCGATCTCCGCTTCCGTCGACATCGTGCTCGGCGACATCACCTTCGCTGCCGGCGAGCGTGCCGACACCGTGGTCGAGGTCCAGCCCATCGATCCCACCCGGCCGCTCGACATCCAGGCCGCTGACCAGGTCATCATCGAGTACGCCCAAGGCAGGCTGCAGGTCAGGCACCCGAAGCTGCGCACGGCGTTCGCGAGCCGTTACGGCTCGGTACGCGTACTGGTGTGGTTGCCGGCCGGTTCGCATGTCCAGGGGAACACCGCCGAGGGCGAATACGTCGTCCAGGGTGCGGTCGGCTCGTGCCGGCTGAAGAACGCCATCGGCGACATCCGTGTCGACCAGGCTTCCGAGGTACGCCTGAAGACGTCCGGCGGCCGGGTGACCGTCGATCACGTGAGCGGTTCCGCCGACGTCTCCGCCAACGGGTCGGTCCGCGTACGCCGCATCGACGGCGACGCGGAGGTCACCACCATCGGCGGCGAGATCTGGATCGGCGAGGTCGGCGGTGAGCTGCGGGCGGATTCGTCCGTCGGCGGCATCACCGTCGACGTGGCGCACGCGGCCGTCAAGGCGAAGACCGCCACCGGGCACATCCGCGTCGGCCGGCTCGGCAACGGCCCGGTCGACCTGTCCGCCGCCATCGGCAGGCTGGAGGTCGGCGTACCGGCGGGGATCGCCGTCCGGTTGGACGCGCACACCCCGACCGGCCGGGTTCGCAACCTGCTGGACGCCGCCGACGACCAGTCCGGCCGGACGGTCAAGGTACGTGCGCGCTGCAACGGCGGAGGCGACATCGTCGTCCACCGCGCCGAGGCGTCGCTCAGCCCGCGAGGGTGATCTCGGCCAGCTCCTGCCAGTCCCGGTCCCGCCCGTCCTGCAGTGCCTCGGCGAACACGGCTTCGCCGAGGCGCTGCCGCACTTCTTCACCGATCCGGGCGGCGTCGGGCTGCGTACGATCAGGCATTCCGCGCACGTTCTCACTGGCCGCGAGCAGTCGCGCGGCCTGTTCGTCCTGTCCTTGCCGGGCGGCCTGATCCGCGACTCCGACCAGCACCTGCGCGATCATCGGCCGATAGCTGAGCTGGACCGCCGCCCGCAACGCCCCGGCCCGGTACGCGCGGGCCTCGCCGAGGTCCTCGGCGAGGTAGCCGCGCACGTCCTGGAGCAGGACGTACAGGCCGCTCGTGTCGTCGCCGGGCCGCATGCGGATGGTCGCCAGATGCTCCCGCGCCTGGTCCGCCTCGCCGCGGAACCGCGCCAGTTGCGCCTGTGCCAGCGCCACTTCGCCCAGGGTGTCCGGCCAGGTGATGCCGTCGGCCGCCCGCACCGCCTCTGCGAGGGTGATCAGGCTGGCCCGCTCGTCGCCCAGCAGCCAGTACAGCTGGGCCTGCCGGGTCCGGATGCTGACCACCTCTTCGGTCGCGCCCACTTCGGCGAGCACCACGGCCGCTTCCTCGTAGTACGCGCATGCCGCCACGAACTCGCCGCGCGGGCCGAGCCGATCCGCCAGGAAGGTCAGCGCCGCCGAGATCCCCCACCGTTCGCCGAGCGTCCGCGACTCGGCGAGGGCGGCTTCGATGTCGTCGTCCACCTGATCCACCTCGCGGCCGAGGGCGAGCCGCAGCCGACTGCGCGTGAGCCGGGCCTGCGCCCGCACCCACGGATCGGCGTCGTGGATCAGCGGCTCGTACGCCGGCAGGAAGTCGGCCGGTTCCCGCAGCATCCGTTCCAGCGGCCGGGCGAACGCGAGCAGCGGATGCTGGGACCCGCTGCTCTCGGCGTACCGGTAGGCGTCCTCGATCCACCGCTGCGCCTGGTACTGGTCGCCGGCCGCGCCGGAACTGACGAAGAGCGTGACGATGGTGCAAGCCAGCGCGCGTACCTCGTCGGGCACGTCACCGGGCACGGAGGCCCCGGCGATGCTCAGCTCGGTGCCCTCGGCCCGATGCCCGCTGAGGAACCAGTACCACCCCGCCGCGCCGACCAGCCGCATGGCCTCCTCGGCCCAGCCCTCGGCGATCGCCAGACGCAGGGCCGCGCTGATGTTGTCGTGCTCGGATTCTACTTTGGACATCCAGGCGAGCTGCTCGGCCCGGCGCAGATGCGGATCAGCCGTCTCGGTCAACTCGACCACATATCCGACGTACGCCCGCCGTGCGGACTCGGCGTCGCCGGATTCGGTCAGACGCTGGTCGGCGTACTCGCGGATGGTGTTGAGCATCCGATAGCGCGGCTCGTCCTCGCCGTACGCGAGCAGCAGCGACTTCTCCGTCAACGCGGTCAGCAGGTCGAGGGCGTCGTCGCCGCACACCCGTTCGGCCGCTTCGAGGCTGACCCCGCCGGCGAACACCGACAGCCTGCGCAGCAGGTCCCGCTCGGCTTCGCTGAGCAGGTCCCAACTCCAGTCCACCACCGCGCGCAACGTTCGGTGCCGGGCCAGCGCCGTCCGGCTGCCACCGGTGAGCAGCTGGAATCGGTCGTCCAGCCGATCCGCCAACTGCTCCACCGACATCGTCCGCAGCCGCGCCGCCGCCAACTCGATCGCCAGCGGCATCCCGTCGAGCGCCCGGCAGACACGTGCCATCGTGGCCAGCGTCCGTTCGTCGGAACCGACGTTCCGGCGTACCGCCTCGGCCCGATCCCGGAGCAACCGAACCGCGGGCGACGCGCCGACCTCGGCGGCCGGCGCACCCTGCGCGGGCAGAGCGAGCGGCTCGACCTGCCACAGCGCCTCGCCGGTGATGCCGAGCGGCTCGCGGCTCGTGGCGATGATCCGCAGCCGCCGGCACTCGCCGAGCAGCCGGTCCGCGAACTCCGATACCGCCTCGATCATGTGCTCGCAGTTGTCCAGGACCAGCAACATCACGCGATCCCGGACCGCGGCGACCAGCCGGTCCACCGCGTCACCGCCCGCGGCCCCGCCGCCCGCCGACTGGTCCCGCAGGCCGATCGCGGTCAGCGTGGCCTGCGCCAGCTCACCGCCCGCCTGGAGCGGGGCCAGCTCCACCAGCCACGCGCCGTCCGGCAGGTCACTGAGCATCGTCCGCGCGGTCTCGGTGGCCAGCCGCGTCTTGCCGGAACCACCCGCGCCCGTCAGCGTGACCAACCGGTGCCGGGTCGCCAGCTCGGCGATCGCCGCTACGTCCTCTTCCTTGCCCACGAACGTGGTCAGCTCGGCCCGCAGGTTCGTGCGCCGGTTCTCCGCCCGCCCGCCGATCTCACCGCGCAAGACCGCCGTGTTCACCGCCGACAACTCGGCCGACGGGTCCACTCCCAGTTCGTCGGCCAGCCGTTCCGACAATTGCTGGTACGCCGTCAGCGCCTCAGCCCCACGACCCGCCTCGGCCAGAGCGCGCATCAACGCCGCGACGAAGCCCTCCCGCAGCGGATGGCTCGCCACCAACTCCGTCAGCTCGGAGACCAGGTCCGCGCCGCGACCGAGGCGTACCTCGGCGTCCACTCGATCGCCGAGCACGGCCACGTGCAGTTCGGTCAGCCCGGTGACCGCAGAGTCGAACGCCTTGCTGCCCGACAGGGCGATGCCTTCCATCGCCGTCCCGCGCCACAACCCCAACGCCGTACGCAGCAGGCTGACGCGTACCGGATCGTCGGCCTCCCGTGCCTCGGCGACCAGGCGCTCGAACCGGCTCACGTCGACGGACTCGGGATCGACGGCCAGCCGGTAGCCGCCCGCCTTCGCCTCGACCAGCCCGTCCGGCAGCAGCCTTCGCAGCCGGGACACCAGGACCTGCAGCGCGTTCACCGCGTCGGCAGGCGGCTCCTCGCCCCAGATCCAGTCGACCAGCCGCGTACGCGGAACGATCCGGCCGGGCTCCAGTGCGAGCGCGGCGAGCAACGCGCGCAGCCGGGCGCCCGGCACCTCCACCATGCCGCCGTCGACCTGGACTTCGAACGGACCGAGCAACCCAATACGCACGTGGCCATCTTGCCGCATCGACAGGCCGGTCCGCATATGCCGCAATTCACACGTTCACGGGGTACTCCCGGCGGAACTTGCAGCAAGGCGTCGCTGAACGACGCCCACCACGCTGTCCAGCGCGATGTAGCCGAGCTCTCGTGAATCGAGGCTGCGCTGGTTGTCCCCCAGCACCACGAGCTGACCTGGTGGCACCACGGCGTCGCCGATGCGGGTTCGGGCTGCCTCCGGGACCGGATCACCCGGCACCGCCGCCACCCGCTTGACCAGCAACGCCGGCCCCATCGGGATCTCGATCGGCGAGGTGAACACCACGACGTCGTCCCGGCGGCACACCCGCGTACGCCGCATGAGCAGCCGATCGCCGTGCTGATAGCTGGGCGCCATGCTCTGGCCCTTGACCGTGATGACCTTTACGCGCAGCCGGGCCAGGATCAGCACCACGCCGAAAGCCGACAGGACCGCCGCGCTGATCACTTCGGCCCCCGTCATCCCGCCACCGCCTCGGCCGCCTGGTAATTCGCCGCCTGCAGGCGGAACAGCTCGGCGTACTCGCCGTCCAGCGCCATCAGCGCGTCGTGGGTCCCATGCTCGACGACGACCCCGTCGGCCAGCACCACGATGTCGTCGGCCTGCCGCATGGTGCCGAGGCGGTGCGAGATGTGCAAACCGGTACGCCCCTCGCGCGTACGGCGGATGACCTCGGCGAGATCGTGTTCGGCGACCGGATCCAGCCCGGAGCTCGGTTCGTCGAGGATCAGCAGGTCCGCATCGGTACGCAGCAACGACCGGGCCAGCGCCAGTCGCTGATTCTGGCCGCCGGACAGCTGAACGCCGGGATCGTCGGACCCGTCGAAGACGAAGATCCGGCTCAGCATCGTGTCGTACGCGGCAGGTAGCGCCTCGATGGTGTCGTGCAGACCGACCGCGCGTGCGGCCGCGACGACGCGTCCCTTGTCCTGCATGGCTTCCACGTCGCCGAGGGCGATGTTCTCCCCGACCGGCAGCTCATAGGTCTGGAAGTCCTGGAAGGTGGCGCTGATCCGGCGGCGCAGCCAGCTGAGCGGAAGATCGCGCAGGTCGACGCCGTCCCAGGTGATCCGGCCGCGATCGGGGTCGTAGAACCGGCACAGCAGCTTCACGAGAGTGCTCTTGCCGGCGCCGTTGCGCCCGACCAGACCCGTCGACGATCCGGCCGGGATGACCAGGTCGACTCCCCGCAGCACCCAGGGGCCGCTCTCGTCGTACCGGAACCACACGTCCTCGAAGACGATGCCGGTGCGGAGCGGACCAGGCCGCGCAGTTCCCTCGACCAGGTCGTCCGGCGCCTGCGCGACGTTGAGGTAGTGCCCGAACAACCGCGTGCAGCGTACGGCGTCCTGCAGGCTGTTGACCATGCCGAGCAGCGCGCCCTGCACGGCCGTGGCGGCCGCCAGAAACAGCGCGAAGTCGCCGGGAGTCAGCTCGCCACCGGCGATCCGGTACGCCACCAGCGCGGCGCCGACGGCCAGCGCCACCGATCCCAGTCCGCTCAGTGAGCCCTGCACGACCGCGGATCTGCCCTGAATCCGCAGCTCGGCCGAGACCGCCGTACGCATCGCGCCCAGCATCCGATCCCGGAACAGCCCGGCCAGCCCGTAGAGGCGTACCTCCTTCGCCGAGCGCAGATCGGTCAGCAGTTCCTGGTACGCGATCCGCCGCCGATGCGTCGCCATCACCGCCCGGGCGACGTCGGCCTGCCGCCGGGCCACCGTCAGCTGGGCCACGACCGCGAATACCGTGACGACCAGCAGCAGGACGGCCATCGGCGGCCAGACGGCGACGACCACCCCGACCAGGCTGCCGATCGTCACCACCGAGCGGACCAGGCCGAAGAGGAAGTTGGTCAGCACCGACGGAGCCTCGGCGGCGGCGTCGGTGGCCAGCCGCAGTTCGTCGGCGAACGCCGGATCCTCGAAGCGCCGTAGCCCGCCGAAGCCGCTGACCCGCTGGTAGATCTCGGCCTGGGCCCGGTGCGCGATCGCCGCCTCGGCTCGCCGGTGCAGGAACCCGGCCGCGTAGCCCAGCGCGAGAGCTGCTCCGGTCGCCGCGGCCGCTGCGGCGGCGAGCCCGGCCAGCCGGGCCGGGCTGGCCGGCGTCGCACCGGCGAGCCCGTCGATGAGGAGCTTGCTCAGCCACGCCGCGACGGCCGGTCCCATCCCGGCCAGCGCCGTCACCAGGGCCGCGGCGATCAGTGGCCCAGCCGCCGCCCGCCCGGCCAGCGCCAGGGCAGCCGCGGCGGCCCGCCGAGGCGACCGACCGGTCACGCCGCGTCCACGAGGTGCGCGGCAGGCAGGAGCGACGCGCCCACCCGCACGATCGTTCCGTCGGCGACCTCCAGCACGGTCGGGTAGGTCGACACCTGGAAGCCTTCCGACGCCGCGTCGCCCAGCGGCGAGAGCACGACTCGCGTCGTCTCGGGCAGCTCGGCGAGGATCTCTTGCACGGCCGGATCGCCGCCTGCGCCGGAGATGACGACCACCAGCCCCGGAACGACCGCTGAGCGGATCTCCTCGACGAGGCTCGTGCACCCGCCACAGTTCGGCAACAGGAAAACCAAGGTATGCCGTCCGTGGCGCAGATCGGCTTCCGAGAACGGTGCGCCGTCGAGCATGGTGGCCCGGAACGGCCGGACCAGGGCGCCTGCCGACGGCCGGTACGCGGCCGGGTCAGCCGGGCCGCTCGTCGTCCGCCACCGCCGGATCAGGGAGAAGGTCAGCAGCAGGTTCAGCGTCACCACCACGGCGAGGATCGCCACGGCGGCCGATAGGACCGTGATCATCGTGAGTCTCCGGTTCGCGTCAGGGAACAGGGCTGCGGGGCACAGGGCTGCGAGGCACAAGGCGGGTGGACGGCGCCGCAGTCGCCTGCGGCGCCGGTGTGGATCAGCAGCGCGAGCTGGAGACGTAGCAGTACTCGGTGTAGCAGCTCCAGACGTTCTTGTAGCAGATGTACGCGCCGCTGGCCTGACGCAGACACGTACAGGTGCCGCAGGACGCACCCGCTCCCGGGTCGCACGCGCCGGCCTCCGCCTTCGGCAGGAACAGCCCGAGCACGGCATCGCCGGCCCGTCGCATCACCTCGACCATGTAAGCCCTCCGATCAGGAACTGATGATTGGGAATATTGAAGATCGATGGCAGAATGTGCGGCAACAGATTGCACGACATTGCACAGCTCGGGGGGCTGTCCGTTATGGATTCTGTCGATCCGCCGGATCCCACTTCGGCGACGACCGCCGACGGTTTCGTCACCGCCCTCGCCCGCTTCCGGGTCTGGTCGGGCAACCCGTCCCTCCGAAAACTCCAGCAGCACGCCGAGCGACCCGAGGCGCTGCCGCCGACGACCGTCTCCTGGATCCTGAGCGGCAAAGGCCTGCCCAGGCTCCCGCGCTGGGAGTTCGTCGCCGCCTTCGTCACCGCCTGCCTGCGCTACAGCGGTACGCCGCAGACGCCGTGGGGCGAGGTCGAACGCTGGCGGCAGGCCTGGCGGACACTGGCGCGCGGACAGGCCGCCACCGTCGCCCCTACCGTGCCCGCACAGCTACCGGCGCCGTATCGCCACTTCACCGGCCGGGAGACGGAGCTGAACCTGCTCGACACGGCGTACCGGACGGCCGGGGGCATCGTGGCGATCGTCGGGCCGGGCGGCGTCGGCAAGACGGCCCTCGCCGCGAGCTGGGCACACCAGCACAAGGATCAGTTCCCCGACGGGCAGTTGTACGCCGACCTCCGCGGCTTCCACCCCGACCGGCCGATCTCAGCCGACGTCGCGCTCACCGGCATGCTCACCGCACTCGGCGTACGCCCTTCAGCGATGCCGGACGACCTGCCCGCACGCTCGGCCTTCCTGCGTACGCTGTGCGCCGATCGCCGGCTGCTCATCATCCTCGACAACGCCCGAGACGGCGAACACGTCCGGCCGCTGCTGCCCGGCAGCGCCTCCTGCCTGGTGCTGGTCACCAGCCGGGACACGCTGGCCGGGCTGGTCGGACGCGACGGCGCCACCCGGATCCGGCTGGGCCGGCTCGCGGACGAGGCCGCCCTGCGCCTGGTGAACAACGTCATCCGGGCCGCGCACGCCGCCGGACCGGCGGTCGAAGCGCTGCGCCCCGGACCCGACAGCACCGAACTGGTCGACCTGTGCGGCGGGCTGCCCTTGGCCCTCTGCATCGCCGGCGAGCGTGCCGCCAACGGCCACGACCCGATCGCCGACGTCATCGCCGGCCTGCGCGACGAGACCCGGCGACTGGACCTCTTGTCGCCCGAGGGAGACCCGCAGTTCGCCATCCGCACGGTGATCGAATGGTCGTACCGGGACCTCGACCCCGGCGCCCGGGAACTGTTCCAGGTGCTGTCGCTGCATCCGGGCGAGAGCTGGCCGGTCGAGGCGGCCGCCGCCCTGGCGGGGGTACCGGTCGGCGAGGCGGCGTCCCGGCTGGACCTACTCGCCCGGCGGCACCTCGTCGAACACACCGGACCGCAACGCTATCGGCTGCACGATCTCGTGCACGCCTTCGCCGCGGAACGGCTGCGCTCGGCCGACGATGACGGCCTCTCACCGGCCGCCGCCCAGCGACTGTCCACGTGGTACCGGCACATGATCACGGGCATGACGGCTGCTCTCGACCCGGCCGGCTACCGGGAGCCGAGCTGGCCCGGCGACGTCTTCTCGTCCGCCAGACAGGCGCTCGCGTGGGGCCAGCAGGAGCGAGCCACCCTGCGCCGGCTCACGACCGGTGGCACCGACCCGGAACTGGTCTGCGAGCTGGCCGTGGCGCTCGGATCCTTCTACCGGGCGGCCAAGTACACCCACGACTGGATCGCGGTCAACCGGGCCGGGCTGGTCGCCGCCCGCCGATGCGGCGATCAGGCGGCGCAGGCTCGGCTGCTCACCGCGCTCGGCCACGCGCACCTGGACTTGGGCCAGCCGGCCAACGCCGCACCGTTCCTGGCGGCGGCGTTGCCGTTGCGGGCCGGGACGCAGGATCAGCGTGGGCTGGCCGTGACGCTCAACAGCCTCGCCATCGCCCATCGGCGTACCGGCCGGCTGGGTCCCGCCGCCCGCCGGCTTCGCGAGGCACTGACCATCCAGCGTGCCATCGGCGACCGCGGCGGCCAGGCCCTGACCCTGAACAACCTCGGCAACGTCGCCCGCGACCAGGGCCGATTCGTCGCCGCACTACGGCACCTCACCGAGTCGTTGACCATTGAGGACGGTCTGGCGCCCCGAGGTTCGCGGTGCATCGTGCTGTGCAGTCTCGGCGAGACCTACCACGCGATGGCGGCGTACGACCGTGCCGCCGCCCACTTCAGCCGCGGCTTGCGGCTGGCCGAAGACCTCGGTGACGAGTGGCAGCAGGCGACCCTGCTGGCCGAACTCGGCCACACCTGGTCCGCATCCGGCGAACCAGAGGCGGCCCGCGACTGCTGGCAGCGCGCCGAGCGCATCTTCGCCGCCCGCGACGATCCCCGCGCAGCCGAACTTCGAGCGCACCTCACGGGACGGAGCGTCTAGGTCGCGTACGCCGCTACTGCATGTCCAGCAGGAACGGCACACCCGGGCACGTCGGGCAGACGAAGACGCGCAGGGAGCCGTAGCGCCCCACGATCACGCCGGTCGGCTCCTGAATGGTCAGCCGATCCGGATGCTCCCAGGTGATGTGCTGCTCCTCGACCGGCCGCCAGCGGTCGTACGTGCCGCCGTCGAACTCGCTCGAGTCGATCACCAGCAGCAGGTTCGTCGGGCCTTGGCATTCGGGGCAGGGCGTCGGCAGCAGGTCGGTCAGGTTCCACTTGGCGTACCCGCCGACCTTCCAGCCGGGAGCCATCACGAGGCCCACGTAGTCGTGTTCCCAGTCGTCGAGCCGGCTCTCGATGTCGGCGGGCAGTTCCTGCGAGAACGGGTACTCGACGATCTGCTCGGGGTGCAGCCGGCACGGTTCCGGGACGTAGTCCTCGTTGTCCTCGTCCACGTCGCCGATCGGCGGCTCGGCCAGGACGTCGGTGATGTCGGCCTGCTGCCGCCAGTAGAGCCGCACGGCCGGGCCGGTCAGCCGATCCTGCGCGTGCTCGAACGGGCACCACAGCACTTGCAACAGGTCCGCGCCGCCCGGGCGGGGCAGGTCGGGGACGTCGTCAGCCCGCAGCTGCGCCACGGCGACCAACGGCGTCGCCTCCTGCTCCGTACGCGGTCCCCATCGATGGCCGACCACCGGTCCGCCGCCGCTGCTGCCGAATCCCATGAAGCCGGGGCCGACGACGCGCTCGATCTCCTTGTGCAGCTGCATTTCGCCGGGGGCCATCACGTGGGCCTGCACACGCTGTTTCTCCAGCGCACGCAACCGGTCGATCAGGTCCGATGGGATCGGCACGTCTGTCATCCCCATGTGCGGGTCGTCGCACACCGGCCAAGGTTCATCAGCAGGCCACAACAGCGGGCCGCCGATGTGGCTGTCGGCCACCCCCACCTCGCCCGGGCGAGGATGCAGCCGGGTCGCCGTCCGGCCGAGGGCACGCAGTTCGGGAAAGGCCGCCACGACGTCGACCACAGCATTGGGCGTACGCACGCTGGAAGCGTAGAACGACCGGATCGATTCCGGGTGGCCGCCCACTACTCGCCGAGGTTGGCCCGGACCTCGGCGAGCCGACCGGTCAGGAAGTCGCGCTCGACCTCGTTGTCGGTCAGGGCCAGCGCCTCGGCGTAGGCCGACATCGCTTCCGGCCAGCGTTCGAGGCGACGCAGGAAGTCCGCCCGAGCCGCACTGAGGTACGCGTACGTGGCCAGCGCCGGTTCGGCGAGCAAGGGGTCGAGCGCGGCGAGCCCAGCCGCCGGCCCGTCGCGCATCCCGATCGCGACCGCACGGTTCACCGCCACGACCGGGGCCGGCCACAGTCTCCCGAGCACGTCGTAGAGCCCGGCGATCTCGGTCCAGTCGGTCGCTCCCCAGGTCGCCGCCTCGGCGTGGACCGCCGCGATCGCCGCTTCGACGGCGTACCGGGTCGGGCGGCGGCGTAACGAGGTGGCGAGCAGGTCCGTCGCCGCCGCGATCTTCGCTTGATCCCAGCGGGAGCGATCCTGGTCCGGCAGTGCCACGAACCGGCCCTCGCTGTCGAAGCGTGTCTCCCGGCGGGCGTCGTTGAGCAGCATCAACGCCAGCAGCCCGGCGACCTCGTCGCGGTCGGGCAGCAGGTGGCTGACGAGCCGGGTCAAGCCGATGGCACGGTCGACGAGATCCTGGCGGACCAGCTGAGCGCCAATCGGCGTGGTGTGGCCGGTGGTGAACAGCAGATGCAGCACTTCGAGGACCGCGCCGAGCCGGGCCGGAAGTTCCTCCCGACCCGGTACGCGATAAGGAATGCGCGCGGTGGCGATCTTCTTCTTCGCCCGGGACACCCGGGTGGCCATCGTCGGTTCGGACACGAGGAACGCCCGGGCGACCTCGGCGGTCGACAGCCCGCAGAGCAGCCGCAGCGTCAGCGCGACCTGGGCCTCCCGCGCCAACGCCGGATGGCAGCAGGTGAAGATGAGCCGGAGCCGGTCGTCGTCGATCGCCGGGCGCTCGGGCGCGTCCTCCGGGCCGGGCACACTGTCCGGCACCACCAGCGACGGCAGTACGCGTCGCAGCGTGGTCTCGCGCCGCAGCAGATCCAGCGCCCGATTGCGGGCGACCGTGGTCAGCCAGGCGCCGGGCCGAGCCGGAATCCCGTCCTGCGCCCAGGTCCGCAACGCCTTCGCGAACGCGTCCTGCGCGCACTCCTCGGCCAGGTCCAGGTCCCGCGTCAGCCGCACCGTAGCGGCGAGCACGGCGGCCCACTCGCTACGGTGCGCCTCAGCCACGGCCTCGGCCACGGCGACCTCGACGGTCACCGGGACTCCCCAGTCGAGGCGGTCACCAGTGCCTCCAAGGCCTCAGACGACCGGACGGATCTCGACGCCGCTGTGCGAGGCGTACACCTCGGGCAGCAGCGCGGCCAGCGCGGTCGCCTCGTCGAGGTCGGCCGCCTCGATCAGGTAGTACCCGCCGAGGACCTCCTTGGTCTCCAGGAACGGGCCGTCGGTCGACGTCATGGCGCCGCTGTCGTCGGACCGCAGCGTGGTCGCGGTGGCAGAGTCGGCCAACTGCTTGCCGCCCAGCGACCGTACGCCCGCCGCCGCCTGGAACTCCTGGTGCTTCTGGTGATGCGCGGCCCACTCGTCCTGATTCATGCTGGCCCACTTCTGCTCGTCGCCGTAGATGAGCAGCAGATAGTTCGCCATGGTGTCATCCTGCCTTTCCAGCCCCGGTCGGGCCTCTCATCATGACGACGAACGGCCCTCGCCGGATTTACCGGCCCCGCCGAATTTTCTCCCGGAGCCCCGGTGCATCGACGGCTGTTGACGCAGTCGACCGACCGCCGTTATATTCGCCGAAACTTTCCGGAAGCAGTCTGAAACATCATCGTCACCTTTCCGGAACCCTCATCGGCATCGTTCGGCCTGGGAGGTCGAAGCATGAGAATGCGCAACCTGCTGCTCGCGGGGGCCGCGGTCATGGTCACCGTGCTGACCGCCGGCACCGCCACCGCGTCCGGCACCTCGTTGGACCGCACCAAACCGCCCGCGGATTCGCTGCGCGCGCTCGCCGCCGGGATCAACCTGCGGATCGGCACCGCGGTAACCCCGTTCGAGCTGGACAACCCGGCGTACGCGCAGATCACGGGCGACCAGTTCGACTCGGTGACGCCGGGCAACGAGATGAAGTGGGAGACCGTCGAGCGCGTCCAGGGTGTCTACGACTGGTCGGCCGCCGATCGGCTGGTCACCTTCGCCCAGCAGCACGGGCAGCTCGTCCGCGGCCACACCCTGGTCTGGCACAACCAGTTGCCGGGCTGGCTCACCAGCGGCGTCGCCGATGGCAGCATCGACAACGACGAGCTGCGGGCGTTGCTGCGCAAGCACGTCATCGACGAGGTGACGCACTTCAAGGGCAAGATCTGGCAGTGGGACGTGGCCAACGAGTTCTTCGCGAACTCCTGGGACGCGCACCCGCTGCCCAGCGGCATCAACGGCGACAACTTCTGGGTGTCCCACCTCGGCGAGGGCATCCTGGCCGACGTGTTCCGCTGGGCGCGCGAAGCCGACCCGAAGGCGCTGCTGGTCTACAACGACTACAACATCGGCGGCGAGGACGGCACGAACGCCAAGGCCGACGCCGTGTACGCCTGGGCCAAGAACCTGCTCGCGCAGGGCGTGCCGATCGACGTCATCGGCAACCAGGGTCACCTCGACACCCAGTACGGCTTCTCCGGTCCCCGGCTGACCGCCGCCCTGTCCCGGTACGCCAGCCTCGGCGTCAAGGTCGCGATCACCGAGGCGGACGTGCGTACCTTCGTCGACAACGCCACCGAGCAGGTGCCGACGTCGAACCTGGCCCTGTTCGCCCAGCCCTATGAGTACGTCCAGATGCTGCGGTCCTGCCTCGAGGTCAAGGAGTGCATCTCGTTCACCGTGTGGGGCTTCGGCGACGCCAACTCATGGGTGCCCGGCTGGTTCACCGGCGAGGGCTACGCCTGCATCTACGACGTCAACCTGAACCCGAAGCCGGCCTTCACCGACCTGCAGCACGAGCTGATGCTCGCGGGCAAGGGCGCGCCCCAGCGGCACGGGCGCTAAGCGTGCGGCGTCCGGCCGACCGGGTGGGCGGGCTGGCCGGACGCCGCCGATTCAGCACTACTGTGTGGGCGTGACGCGCTTGCTGATGGTCGCCTCCGGGCTGCTGTGGTACTCCTTCGAGGTCCGGCAGAGCTTCCGGAGCCGCAGCGAGGCCACCGCCGACGACCGGGGCAGCCGCCTGCTCGTCCAAGTCGCCGCCGTCGCGGGAGCGCTCGCGGGCGCCGTCGTGACGAGGTTTACGCCGGGCCAGGTGCTCGCGAACGTCCATCCCGTGGTGGCCTGGCTCGGCCTGGTCGTGCTCTGGTGCGGCGCCGGCCTGCGCATCTGGTGTTTCCGCACCCTCGGCCGCTATTTCACCTTCACGGTGCTGACGACCGACACCCAGCCGATCATCGACGTCGGCCCCTATCGGCTGCTGCGCCATCCGAGTTACACGGCCACTCTGCTGGTGCTGCTCGGCCTGGGCACGGCCTTCGCCAAAGGGTGGGGACTGCTGACCCTCGCCGCCGTCGCGATGTGCGGGCTCGCGTACCGGATCCGGGTCGAGGAACGGGCACTGGTCGCCGCGTTGGGCGACCGCTATCTGGCGTTCGCCGCACCCCGGAAGCGGATGATCCCGTTCGTCTGGTGAGGCCGACCGTCAGTTCTTGCTGATGCGCAGGGCGAGCGCCGGGCACATCGCGACCGCCTTGCGCGCCCCCGGCCGTAGCCACGCCGGCACCGCCGTGTCGGGGAACGCCGGGAAACCGTTGGCGTCCAAGCGAATCAGCTCGGGCACCACATGCGCGCACAGCCCGTGGCCGTCGCATCGGGTCCAGTCGACCGTCAACCGGCCGCCGGTAGCGTCGTCGCCGGGAATCGGCAGGATGCCCTTGACCGGCTTACCGCAGCCGTCGCCGTCGAGATGGGCGGCCAGATCCTCGGCGAAGGTCTCCAATGCGGACACCGCGAACCGGGAGGTCCCGTCGGGGTGGCTGCACGCGCCGCGACCACGAACCGCCCCGGCCGCGAGGCGTACGGTGTCGCGGGCAGCCGCTCCCCCGCCGACGGTCAGCGACGTCAGCGCGCGGGCGACGTCGGGCAGCCCCATCCGGCACGGTCCACACTGGCCGGCCGACTCGCCGGCCAGATACTGCACCACCCGGGCCGCTTCGCCGAGCGCGCAGGTGTCCGCGCTCAACGGCAGGATGATCCCCGCGCCCAGCACCCCGCCGACCGCCGCCAGGCCCTCGCGGGAGATCTGCGCCGATCGCGCCGCCCGCGCGGTGATCCACTTTCCGTGGAATCCACCGACGAGTACGCCGGGACCGGCGCGTACGCCGCACAGGTCGAGGACGTCCGCGAGCGGTGTTCCGAGCGGGACCTCGACGACGTGCGGAGTGGCCACCGCACCGCCGACGGTAAGCAGCACCGTTCCAGGTTCGGTGGCAGTGCCGAGGCGGCTGTAACCGTCCGGACCCAGGCGCGCCGCCATGGCCAGCTGCGCATAGGTCTCCGCATTCGACAACAGAGTCGGCAGCCCGCGTACGCCGGCGTCGCTGGCGCGGCTCTTGCGGCCGGGCGGGATCGGCACCTCGCCGTTGATCCCCCGGACCAGTGCGCCGCCCTCGCCGGAGATGAATCGGTGCGGGACGGTGACGACCTGGGTCGTGGTCGGCATGCTGCGTTCGGCGAGCGCGGTCAGCACCGAGCGGCTGCTGACCCCGTCGTCGGCGACGCCGATCACGATCTCGGTCGCGCGCAGGGCGTACGCCGCCAGGGCCGCACCGTCGAGGATCAGATGCGGCGCCCGGGTGAGCAGCATCTTGTCCTTCCAGCTGGCCGGCTCCCCCTCGGTGGCGTTGACCACGACGACCGTGCCCGCCCCGGTACGCCGAGCCGACGCCACCACCGCCCGCAGCTTGCGCGCGAACGGGAACGCCGCCCCGCCCCGGCCCCGCAGCTCGATCAGTTCCGCCAGGTCGGTCAGGCTGTCGAGGTGCAACGGCTGGAGGCCGCCGTGCACTTCGTTGTGCGTACGCATGTCGACGCGCTGAAGCCGGTCGAGTCCGGCGGTCAGCCGCCGAGGTCCGATGACCGCGACCTCGGGCAGTCTTCTCACGAGAGATCCTCTCCGCGCAGCACGGCCCAGTACTCGTCGTCGGAGACGGTCTCGAACGCCTTGCGGGGCCGGGCCGGAATGACGGGCGCGGCGGGCGGGCTGACCGGCGCGGCGCTGGCAGGCGGCCTCGCGGGCGGCGGGCTTTTGGGCGGCGGGCTTTTGGGGGGAGGGCTCGCGGGCGGTGAACTCGCTGGCCGCCGGACAGTCGTGAGTGGAGCGAGCCGGACGGGCTCGCGCACGGTGCGGCGCTGCACGGGCGGCGGCAGCGGGACCTCGACCGGAATGCGCGGCAGCGAACCGGTGGTCTGCGCCTTGGGCGTGGTACGCAGCCGGCGGCCCCAGCGGACGCTGAGCCGGACCGCCAGCCCGGCCCCGACGAGCAGTACGCAGACCACGTAGCTCACGGTGACCCAGGTGGCCGGCGAGCGACCGGAGGTGAGCCCGTGCACGATGGCCATCGGCCAGGCCGCGTACGCGCAACTGTGCACCGCCCGCCACACCCACGGGTGCGCGAAGTCGGCGAAGCGGCCGCGGACGGCGCCCGTCCACGCAGCGATCGCCAGCCCGTATCCGGCCAGGGTGCCGAGCCCGATCACGGCGGTGTGCCGCGACGCCAGGAACGGCAGCACGACGTCGAGGATGCCGACGTGCGCCTCCATCACCTTCACGACGACGTGGCAGAACAGGAAGGCGACGGCGGCCGTCGCGGTCGACCGGTGCGCAGCCTGCAGCAGTACGCGATGCCGCACGAGCAGCACCAGCCGATCGGTCGCGGCGAGCCCGGCCATCACCGTGATCGACAGCGCGACCAGGCAGAAGACCCCGGCGTAGAAGTCGAGGAACCGGTGGCACATGCCGAGCACGTGCTCGCCCGGCGGCGTGAAAGCGGCGGCCAGCAGCAGAACGACAGCGGCCGCCAGCGCCTTGCGGCCCGACGGCCGGCTGGGCCGGCTTCGAAGTGCGTTCGCCATTGCACCAGTCCCGTGGTGTGTGACGTGCGACCCCTCGGTCATTTGTCTTCGGCGGCACCGTCGTTGGGTCCGCCGGATCCCCAAGTGGACTATCCGGATAGGTCGTCCGGATGACTTTCTATCCCCGTTGGGAGGAGAACTCAAGAGCCTCCGCGTCGCGGCTCCGTCACACAGAGTCCGCGTTGGAGCCCCGGGCCAGCAGAATCACGCTCGCCGGGGTAAATTGTCGACCCCCAGCACCTCGATCATCTGACCTTTTGGCACCCCGAAAAGGAGCGCAATCACCGTGCATGCCACCCTTTCCGACGTCTTGCTCGCCGACGGTGCGCGCGAGCGCGTCACCGCCGACTGCCAAGCCCTGGTAGAGCAGGAACTTGCCGCCAAGTCGGGGGTCTCCGCCGGCGCGCTCAAGGTCGCCTACAAGGTCGTGACGGCGTTCGCGCCCGGCTACTACCGATCCACCGTCGACAAGCTGGTGCCCAAGATGCTGGAGCAGCTCCAGCCGTTCTGGACCGACTTCCACACGGCCGGCGGCGGCTCGTTCGGCGACTACCTGGCCAAGCGGGGCGACGAGGTGTCCGAGGCGCTGCTCGCCGTGACCGACGACCTCGCTCAGGGCTCGCCGCGGGGCGCGGTCGTCAAGGCGTACCAGGCGGTGCGGTCCGGTGCGGGCAAGCACATCGAGGCGGCGCTGCCCGCGGTCGGCGTTCTCGTCGAGAAGTACGCGGCCTGACATACGCGTGCGGGCGGCACCGGATCTCGGCACCGCCCGCACGTCTTCAGGTCAGGCTGTCCGTGCCAGGAACGCCCGCACTCGCTCGAACGCGTCCGCCGCGGCCTCCTCGTGCCCGGCCTCGCCGAAGTGGTCCTTCTCGAAGAAACCGTGCGGCTGCCCCGGATAGACCACGATCTCGTGCTCTTTGCCCGCGTCCGCGAGCGCCTTCTCGAACGCGGCCGCCACCGCCGGCGGCACCGGCTTGTCCTCCGCCCCGAACAGGCCCAGGACCGGGCAGCGTACGTCGGCGACGAAGTCGTCCGGCAACGCCGGGTCGTGCCCGATCGCCCCGTGCCACGGGCAGAACGCGATCACCCCGGCCAGCCCGAGATCCTCGGTCGCGGCGTGCAGCGCGGCGGCGCCACCCAAGCAGAACCCCAACGTGTACGCCGGACCGCTCTCGCCGAGGTGGGCCAGCGCCGCGCGTACGTCGTCGATCACATTGGACCGGCGCAGCTCGTCGACGTGCGGATCGTTGTCGAAGTCGTCGGGTCGCGCCCCCGTCCCGGCGGTACGCCCGAAGTAGTCGATGGCGATGACGGTCGCACCGGTCTCGGCGAACCGGCGGGCCAGATCGCCGACGGCCGGCCGTAGACCGCCGACGTCGGGCAGCAGGACGATCCGGGCGCCGGTCGGGTTGGCCGGCTTCGCCGTGTACGCCCCGAAAGTGCTGCCGTCGGCGCTGGTCAAGACGATCTCGTCGAGCGGCGGGACGGCTGGAGTTTCTTCATAACACACGCGCCATGTCTAGCGCGGTGCCGCTTGTGCCGCCAAAGCCGTTATCAATAGTTGATCTAGGCGGGAAATGGTCGCCCTGACCGCCACTTCTCGCCTAGATCCACTGGTGCCGCCGACGGGACCCGCCACAAGACGCACGGCCGGATGGCCGTTTCCTTCAAGACGGGCCGAGCCGGTCTGCTTACGGTGGGCGCATGAGCACTTCGCAGGTACGCCGAGCAGCCGACTTCATCTGGCTGACCGGCCGCGTACTGGATCAGCGACGGCTGGAGCACTTCCTGAGCGGAAGCGAAGGAGTCGAAGCAGCCCTGGCCGCCTACGAAACCGCTGACGGCGCGTACGCGTACGGCCTGGAACCGGACATCAAGGGCCCGCAGCCGCAGCCGCTCACGGTCATGACCGCCTTGCGGCTGCTGGACGAGATCGACGCGCTGGACCAAAAGCGGGCCGAGCCGATGATCCGCTGGCTGGGCGGGCACGTCACGGCGGACGGCGGCCTCCCGGCCCTGCTGCCCACGATGCGGGACTTTCCGCATCCGCCGTGGATCGAGCCGCCGACCGAGCCGCAGGGCGGGCTGCTGCCGACCGCCCGCATCGCCGGGCTGCTGTTCAAGCACGGTGTGACGGTGCCCTGGCTCGCCGCCGCGACGGAGTTCTGCTGGGCCGGGCTCGACGCGATGACCACCACCCATCCCTACGAGGTTCATTGTTGCGTGGTCTTCCTCGACCACGTGCCCGACCGCGTACGCGCGACGAAGGCGGCCGACCGGCTCGGCGAACTGGTCCGCGAGCAGGAGTTGTTCCAGGGGCAGCGGGTCGTCCCCGGCTATGCCGAGACCGAGTTCCATTACGCGTACGACTTCGCGCCGACGCCCGAAAGTATGGCCGCGCGCTGGTTCACCGACGCTGAGATGTCGTCCAGTCTGGACAGACTGGTTGCGGATCAACAGCCGGACGGCGGCTGGCAGATCAGCTGGCGGCGCTGGGCGCCCACCACCGAGAGCGAGGCCCGGCCCGGCGTCACGATCGAGCGGCTACACACCTTGCGGGCGTGGAACCGGCTGCCCTGACCAGCGGCGTACCTCTCGGCTCAGATGCGCCTGGTCGGCGTATCCGGCGTCGTGCGCCACGCGGGCGAGCTCGACGCCATCGGCCGCCGCCCGGCTCGCCCGCCCGAACCGCAGCACCTGCTCCAGCGTCTTGGGCCCGTAGCCGACCGCCGCGACGACCTTGCGGCGCAGGTTGCGCTCGGACACCCCCAGGTCCGCGGCCAGGCTCGGCACGGGCGGCGGCTCGGCCTGATCGAGCGCCCGCGCCGCGGCCATCACCAGCGGCTCGGGCGCGTGCCGCGCCACGCGTCCGGCCAACGTCCCCTCCAGCACGCGGGCGGCTTCCGGCGCGCGTTCCATCAGCTCCATCAGCTTGTACGCCGTACCGCCCCACAGGTCGGTCAAATCCACCTGCTCGTCCGTCAGCGCCGAGACCGGCGTACTGCCGGTGAGCAGGCGAGCCGCCCCGGGCCGGAGCCGGATGCCGGCGATCGATGTGCCAGGGGTCAGCGGCACGTCCCGGGGACGTGTGTCCGGGCCGACGACCTGCAGCCGCCCGTCCATCCAGATCAGATCGACGCAGCCGTCCGGCACGACGAGCGCGGAGACCTCGGCCGCCGCCGGTACGCGACGCACCCAGGTGCACGCGACCCATGGAGTGAGGACTCCGAGGCGGGCCGGGGTCTCGGCGTACATGCCTCGACCGTAACGCTTCGTCAGAGGTCCCGCCGCTGGAAGGCCAGCCCGGCGAGGCCGAGGATCAGCGCCACCCACACCGCCGCCCAGCCCAGGTACGCCCCGGTCAGCGGCGCCTGGCTGACCAGCGGACTGCCGAGCATCTGCGGCCCGAGCAGGGCGGGGTCCTGGAAGGCGTACATGGCGCCGTGCCACAGACCGTCGGTCGGCAGGATCATCTGCGACACCGAGCCCACCCGCGCGACGCTGTCGTTGTTCAGCGCCTGCCCGATTCCGCCGACCACGCCGGCGACCCAGGCCGAGCCGAACAGCCCGACCGCGACGATCCCCGACGCCATCGGGGAGACGGCGGTCGACAGCAGCAGCCCCAGCGTCAGCAGCGCCGTCGTCTGCGCGGCGAGCAGCAGCAGTCCGACGACCGGCTGCGGCGGCCAGTAGCCCACGGTGAACCGGACGATGAGCAGCTGGGCGAGGCCCGCCGTGATCACGAACCCGCAGCCGAACACGACCAGGCCCAGCCATTTGCCGAGCAGGACCGCGAAGCGGCGGACCGGGCGGGCGAGGACGGCCAGCGCGATGCCCGACTCGACCTCCCCGGACAGGGTCGGCCCGGCGAGGAACGCCGTGCCGAGCGCGGCGATCAGGCTCAGGCCGAACATGACCAGGTTGAGCACCACGCCGCTGGCGATCCGGGCCTCACCGCTGGTGAGCCCGCCGAATTCGGCGTCGATCCGGGAGAAGCCCCAGCCGCTCAGCGTCAACAGGATGACGGTGAGCACCGCCAGCGCCCGCAGCACCTTGCGGCGGGCCACCTCCCGCAGGGTCAGGGCGGCGACAGTCAGGACAGTGTGGACGGTCATCGCGGCTCCTCGCCGTTCCCGGTACGCAGAATGTCCAGCAGCCGCTGTTCGAGACTGATCCGGCCGAGGTCGACCGCGTGGACGCGTACGCCGAGTCCGACGAGCGCGGTCACCAGGTCCGGCACGGCCGCCGTGACGTCGGTGTCGCCCGGCAGCTCCACGGCGTAGTCGTCGGCGGTCCGCACGACACGGCCGGTCGCCGAGAGCCGCGCGTACGCCGCCTCGCTCACCTCGGTGAGCCGAAGTCGCAGTTCCCGCTGACCGAGCAGGTCGGCGAGCGTACCGGCGGCGGCGACCTTGCCGTGATCGAGGATGACCACGCGATCGCAGACCCGTTCGACCTCGCCGATGAGGTGCGAGTTGAGCAGGACGGCGACCTGCCGGGCCTTCAGCTCCAGCACGATGTCCCGGACGTCGGCACGGCCGAGGGGGTCCAGGGCGCTGGTCGGCTCGTCGAGCACCACCAGCTCAGGACGGGCCACGAGGGCCAGGGCGAGCCCGAGCCGCTGCTGCATGCCCTTGGAGAAGCCGCCGACCCGATCCTGCCGCCGATCGCCGAGGCCGACCGTGGCCAGGCAGGCGTCCTGCTCCGCCACCGGTACGCCGATCCCGGCGAGCCGGACGTGCAGCGCGACCACCTCGGCCGCGGTGAGCCAGGGTTGGTAGCGGAAGAGTTCGGGCAGGTAGCCGACGCGGGCGCGGGCCGGCGGCTCGGTCGCCGGTCGGCCCAGCAGCAGGATCTCCCCCGCGTCCGGTCGGACGAGCCCCAGCAGCGACTTGATGACCGTGGTCTTGCCCGCGCCGTTCGGTCCCAGGAGGCCGACGACCTCGCCCCGGCCGACGCTGAACGAGACACCGTCCACCGCGAGCCGACGGCGATAGCGTTTGCGCAGGCCGGAGCACCAGACGGCGGTGCCGTCGGGCGACTGGCCGACCGAGGTGGACTCGGCGGCGGACACGGTCGTCACTGCGGTCACCGCAGTCCCCGGGCCACGGCGAGCACCTCGTCGACGCTCAGCGACCCCGCCACCGCGGTGACGACGCCGTGATCGGTCCACACGACCGCCGACAGGACCCCGTCGCGTGCGGTGACGACGGTGGCCGCTATGCCCCCGACGTCCGCCGAGGAGCTGGTCATCGAGTCCGCCGAGATCGGCAGCGGCAGGGTCGTGCCGTCGCCGGCGAAGGTACGCAGCTGCGCCGCGACCTCCGGGGGCAGCAGCGACAGGGACAGCAGATAGTCCCGGGCGGTGACGAACGGGATCCCCGACGCGTACGCCGTCGGCGCGACCATCCGCGCCACGATCAGCGACGGCATCGTGCCGGACGTCGACCAGGTCGCGGCGAGCCCGGGCCCGGCGACCAGCCGGAACCGGCTGCCGTCCAGCCCGGCCGGGGCCGGTGGCGCCGACTTGCCCGCCGCTGCCAGGGTCTGCGCCGTCTTCGCGGCGGAGAAGGTGAACTCCGCGCTCGCCCGGCCGCCCGCCCGATACACCGGTACGCCGTGCACCCCCTTGGGCAGCGCGCTCACCTGCGGGATGGTCAGCCCGGTGGCCGTCTGCGCCGCAGTGGCACCGGCGACTTCGCGTACGGCGGGCTTCTCCGTCACGGTCAGCTCGCCGAACCCGGTCAGGTCCGGTAGCCGGACGAGTTCCGCCGTGGACACGCTGACCGGCGCGATCCGCTCGGTCTGGAAGACCGGCAGCCAGTCGGTCGCGCCCGCGACACCGGCTCCGGCCAGTACCGCGACGACGCCGGCGACGGCGATCACCGGGCTGCGCAGTAGGCCTTTCCTCAGATGGCGCATGACGGTTCGGCTCCTTTCGCAAAGCGGCTTCGGCCAGTGGCCGAAGCACTACCCCTAGAAGTAGCATGCATGACAGTACGATGCATAGTAGTTCTAGGTATAGTCTCACACACGGCGTGCGCTGCGTCACACGCGGAACCTTCGGCGTACAAGTCGTCTCTGGATCGGTGACATCGCAGAACCGTGAGGGGAGAGACGGCCGTGACCGAGACGTTGCCGACCGATTGGACGCGCTGGGCCAGGCGGCTTGCCGCCGGCGTGCTGGGCGTGGACGCCGCACTGCATGTCTACTGGCTGACCGGGGCGACCTGGCCCGCAGTCGACGAACGAGCGTTGTCGCTGGCGGTCCTGGGGTTTCCGGCGCCCTTCACCGCGCGGATCCTGATTCCGCTGGCGCTCGCGCTGACCGTGGCGGCCGTGGCGCTGTGGCGCGGCACCGGACGGCTGGCCCGGCTGATCGCGATGGCGGTCGCCGTGGGCACCGCCGTGCAGGTGCCACCCCGGCTCGCCTGGGCGGTCGGCCTCGGCAGTCCCACGGACGGAGCCGTCTTCCGCTGGCTCAACGTGCTGCTCTACCTGCCGCTGTGCGCACTGCTGGCGATCGTGGCGTTCCGGGTCGCCCGCGGCGGCACGCCGATGCGGATGAGAGCCTTCCGCTTGTGACCGATTCGTCGGAGCCGGCGCTGGTCCGGCGGGCCCAGGCCGGGGACACCCTGGCCATGATGGGCCTGCTGGACCAGCTCACGCCGTACGTCGGCCGGATCTGCGGGGCCATCGCGCTCGGCGGCGGGCCGGACGCCGCCCAGGAGACACTCATCGCGGTCTTCCGGGGACTGCGGGGTCTCACGCACCCGGAGGCACTGCGGGGCTGGGTCCGGGCGATCGCCGTCCGCGAAGCGGTCCGGATCGCCCGGCGCGACGGCGGCGTGCCGGCCGACCTGACCTCGGTTCCGGCCCGGGGCGATCCGCAGCTGGC